>DATAZS010000278.1:0-18124 GCA_036271915.1 Polyangia bacterium | reverse complement strand
CAGGTTGTACTTCGAGCGGAACTCGCCGCTCTTGAGCGGCTGCGCGCCGACCATGGCGCCCGGGGCCGCGCCCAGCTTCGTGATCGACATCCCGGCCGGCGTGGGATCTTGCGTGACCGTGATCTTCATCAGCCCGTCGGCGAACGTGATCGCGTCCTCGCCGAAGCGCGCGAGGCCGTCGTCGATCGTGCCGTCGCCCCACGTCCACAGCGGATCCTTGTCGAGATCGATGGGCGCGTTGAACTCCTCGGCGAGGTAGAGCGTGAAGCCTGGGTAGGTCGGGTAGGTCTTCGTCGGATCGGGGTGCCCCTTGATCGCTGAGATACCAGCGTCGGTCGCGTCACTGGCGGCGTCGATAGCGACGGCGGCGTCCGCGCCCGCGCCGCCCGTCGTGCCCGCGCCGCTCGCGCCCGCGGCAGCCGTCGCGCCCGCTGTCCCGCTCGCGCCTGCGGCGGCGCCCGCCGTGCCTGTCGCGCCTGCGGACGCGCCCGCCGTTCCCGTCGCGGCGCCGGCCGCGCCCGACGATCCCGCGCCGCCCGACCCACCGGGCGCCTTCGCGCTGCTCGAGCATGCGCCACAGAAGGCGACGACCAGAACCAAGTTACGACCGCGTCTCGTCATTAGTGAGAGAGAGGCTACTTTCGGCCAGACCGGCTCACAAGGGGCGCGTGTCTTCGAGTGCGCGCGCGACACGTCGCGCCGGATTCAACCGAGCGAAGGACGTGAGCCGCGATGACGGCGCGCCTGGCGCAATGATCGACGGACGCGGGGAACTTCCGCGCGCCGTGGGTGTCTAAGAGGCCACCATGGCCACGACGGCAAAGACGGCGCACAAGATCCTCCCGCACGGCGATCTCGAGCCGCTCGCGACCGGCGTCTGGCAGGTCACGGGCGCGCTGGAGTTTCCGCTCAAACGCAACATGACTGTCGCGCGGCTGGGTGACGGGACGTTGCTGCTCCACAGCGTCATCGCGATGAACGACGCCGGCATGGCGGCGCTCGACAAATTGGGCGCTCCGTCGATCCTCGTCGTGCCGAACGCCGGCCACCGCATGGACGCGCCGTTTTACAAGGCGCGCTACCCGAACCTCCGCGTCGTGTGCCCCGCGAGCAAGCGCGCGAAGATCGAAGAGGTCGTCGCCGTCGACGCGACGAGCGAAGAGGCGCTGCCGCCGCTCGGCGTGCGCCTGCACGCGCTCGACGGCTTCAAGCTGGGCGAGCTCGCTTACGAGCTGGACACGCCCGGCGGCAAGCTCCTCATCGTCACGGACGCGCTCGGCAACGCCGACGCGCCGCCGGGCTTGGGCGGCTGGCTCACGGCCGCCGTCGCCGGCGGCGTGAAGGGGCGTTTGGGCGTGCCGCGCTTCATTCGTTTGGCGTTCACGAGCGACAAGAAGCTCGCGCGCGCGTCCGTGCAAAAGCTCGCGGCGATCGGCGGCGTGGCCGTCGTCACCGTCGCGCACGGCAAGGCCGTCACCGATCGTTGCGACGAGGCGCTCATCGAGGCCGCCGCGCGCTTCTGACGGTCATCGGGCAGTCCCCGTCGATCGCGCAGACGCGATAGGGTGGGCCGTCGCATGAGGAGCGCTCGGCATCACAGCTTTCGCGTGGCTGTCGCGATCGCTGTCTCGACGCTCGCGGGTGCGTGCGAGGCACCCGGAGATCTTCCCGACGATCAGCTGCTGACGTCGGCGCACTTTCGGTACCACGCGCGCGCCGATACCTTGCTCGACCCCACGATCATGGATCGCCTGGAAGCGCACCGGACCGAGTTCGACGAGACCTACGGCGTCGAGAGCGGGATCGTCGACTACTACCGCTTCCGTGACTACGCAGACCTCGTCGCGAACTCCGGGTGCCCGCTCCCTTGCACGAGCGGCAGGTCCGTCATGGCGTTTGCCCCGCTGCACGAGCACGAGCTCGTCCACGCGTTCATGGCCGATGTCGGTGAACCGGCCGTCGTCGTCGCAGAGGGCATCGCGCAATACGCTGCGTGCATTCAGCCGAACCTCGCGCTGCCGGTGGATCCGGGGCAGTGGCCGGCGGCGGTTTCGGCGGGGCAGGCCCGCGGCGACGGATCGAACGAGGCGCTGTATGACTTCGGCCAGCGACTCGTGTCGTGGATGCACGGCCAGGGGCCGGCGCGCTTCGTCGATTTCTATCGCAAGGGCATCTCCACGTCCGATCCGGCGTTGTTCGATGTGCAATTTCAGGGGGAGTGGGGCCACCGGTTGAGCGAGGTCGCCGACGCGATCGAAGGCGACCCGTACGCGGGATCGTTCTGTCCGTGTACGGCTCCCGCGATTCCCGCCGACGGCTCGCCGGCCTCCTTCGCCTCTGGCGAGGAGTATCGAACGCTGGACGTCACCCAGCAGAGCCGCGTCGTGCTCACGAACGACGGCGCGCAACAGGTCTTCCCCGTGTCCTGCGCGAGCGCGGACGGCTTCGGCGGCAACATGGACCCGGAGCCAACGGGACCCACGATGACCGTCGCACGGATGAGCGCGGGACATTACCTCGTGACGACGCCGGAGCTCGAGGCCGGGACGGCGACGGTCCGTCAGGCTCAGGCGCCACAGGATGATTGGAGCTGCGAGGCGGCCTTGGTCGCGCCCATCCACGCGGGCGCGACCGAGATCATTCTATGGGTCACGGCTGATCGGGCGTTGGTCCCGGCGTCGCTGTCGGACCTGACGTGGTTTGCGATCGACCTGGACGGTCCCCACGTCGTCAGCGCGATCGCTCCCGGCACTTTAATCTCCTGTGAGAGCTCTTGTGGTGTCGCCGGCCCGCAGTGCTCCGATCCCTTCAACGATCAGGGTGTCACCGTGACTCCGCAGTCGACCGGTCCGCTTTTGGTCGGGGTCGCCAAATCCACGGGCGAGGCGGTCGACGAGATCGGCCATAGCGTTGGTGTTCGTATACGGCCCGCGCCATGAAAGGCGGCCGTTCATTCGTCTCGCTGACGCTCGCGTGTCTTCTGTCGTTCGTAGCGCGGCGCGCGCGCGCCGAGGTGCTGGTCGCCCCACAGCCACGCTGGGTGCTCGAGCCGCGGGCCTTCGCCGGCGGCGCGCTCCTGCTGGGCAAAGCGCGCGAGCTCTACACGGGAGCGCCCGACGTGGGGCTGGGCGTCGCCGTGGGGCGCCCTGGTGCGACGTTGCGGTGGCGCGCCTCGCTCGACATTCAGCCCGCGCCCGACGTCGGCCCGGGCGTCTCGATCACACTCCTCCGCGCGAACCTCGGAGCCGCGGTCACGTGGCGGAGGCGCCTCGTGACGGCGCTCGAGGCCGGGCCCATCCTTCGACGGATCGCGATCGAAGACGAGATCTCGCGCACGGCGCTCGGCGCCTCGGTCGTCGCGGAGTTGGGCTGGCGGTTTCGTCCGTGGGCGCGCTGGTCTCTGACGCCCAGCGTGCGTGCCTCGACGGCGTGGTTCTACGGCGACCTGTTGTTCCTATGGAGAGACGTCGCCGCCTTCATCACGATCCAAAGAGAGACGGTCCCGTAAGCGCGGATGCGCGATCGGGTCGCGCTATCGCTCGACCTTGAGCTCGATCGGCCCCGTCTTGCCCGTCGCGCCGCCTTTTTCGCCGGGCTTGCCGTAGATGCACAAGCCGTGGGCGTGCGGGCCGGGCGCGACGACGAAGCGCAGGCGGTGCTTGCCGCGCGCGACCGCGGCGTGCAGCACGTCGGGCTTGCCCGTGCGCACCTCGATCCACGCGCCGCGGCCGTCGTCGCGCACGGCCGTCGCCGCGCCGAGGCTCATGCCGTCGAGCGTGACCTCGAAGTTGGACGCGCCGTCGGGCGGCGACGTCGTGCCCGGGTACTCCGACGAGACGCGCGCGCGCACGCCGATGGCGAACGGATAGCGCGGCCGCGCGGGCTTGGGGTGCTCGCTCTCTTCGGTCGCGACGATCTCGTACGCGTACTCGAACCAGCCCGTCTCCGTCCCCCACGCGTGCACGATCGCGCCGCCGTCGTAGATGCCGGTCGCCTCCCAGGCCGCGCGATCGTACGTCGTCGGGTCCCACGTCACGCGCGGCGCGCCGACCTCTTCGGGCACCTGCGGCACGACCGAGGCCTTGCCCGCGAACTCGCCGTGCAGCGGCATGAGCGGCACCTCGCCGACGTTCGGGCCCAGGTCGGGGTTCACGGCGTCGGGCGGCATGGCGGGCGCCGCCGCGGCCGCGCGGATCGCGGCGCGCGTGTTCTCGGACGCCGGCTCGCCGACGCTGATGCCGTGGCGGCGATCGGCGCCGCCCGCCGGCTGGTACAGCCACACGATGCCGCCCGCCGCGCCGTCGAACCGCAGCCGCTCGAGGATGCGCCCCATCCAATAGCCGCGCGTCTGGTTCTCCCACGTGCCGTTCGCGTCGCCGTGGACGCCGAACTCGCCGATGACGAGCGGCTTGTCGGCGACGTAGTTCGCGAGCTGGACCACGTCGTCGAACGCCGACTCGAGGAGCGCCGTGTCGCGGTTGCGCAGCAGATCCTCGACGTAGAGGTGCGCGTCGCAAAAATCAACCTCGGGGATTTTGCAGACGGCGAGCCAGTCGCGGCGCTCGCTCTCCGTGCGGTACACGCTCACGCCCGGCGTCACGAGGTGGTGCGGATCGAGGGTGTGGACGAGCTCGCCCATCTCGGCGACCCACGCCTTGCGCGCCTCGGCGCCCGCGGTCGTCAACACCGTCGACTCGTTCATGAGCTCCCAGCCGAGGATCGTCGGATCGTCCTTGTAGGGCACGCCCGTGAGCTGGTTCGCGCGCTTGAGCAGCCGCTCGACGTGCGCGCGGTAGAACGCGCGCGCCTTCGGATCGCTGTAAAATCTATCGCTCGCGCCGTAGGGCGCGTCGTCGCCCGTGCGCACGCCCGCCCAGCGCAGGTAGCGGGGGACGCCGCCGTAGTCGCCCCAGTTGTTGGCGAGCGTGATGATGAGGTGGAGGCCGGCCTTGCCCGCGGCCGCGATCACGCGATCGAGCTGTCGCGGCCCCGCGTCGACCCAGCCGTCGGGCCCCGCGCGAAACAGATAATTTTCGCGCTGCCACTCGGGCGCGTCGGCGTCACCCTCGCCGAACGCCCACACGCGGCCCACGCGCAGGCCGTCCTTGGCCGCGCCCGCGATGACGGCCTCGGTCGAGGCGCGGTTCGCGGGGCCGTGCATGACCGCCAGGTTCGCGCCCACGAAGTGGAACGGACGCCGATCGATGACCAGGTCGTGACCCGTCGCGCGCACGAACGGATCGCCGCTCGTTCCGCGCGGCGCGCCCAGCAGGATGCACGTCACCGCCAGCAGCAGGATCGCGACGCGCATGCCCATGGAAGGTCGATGTTACCCGAGCGCCGGTGCGACCGGCTGAGCTATGCTCATCGGCCGTCATGAGCGACTTCCAGTTCCAGGACATGTTGCCCCTCGGCCCGGACGAGACCCCCTATCGGCGGCTCACGTCCGAATATGTATCCACGTTCGAGGCGGCCGGAAAAACCTTCCTGCGCGTCGAGCCCGAGGCGCTCACGCTGCTGACGCGCCAGGCGATGCGCGACATCTCGCATCTGCTGCGGCCCGGTCACCTCGCGCAGCTGCGCGCGATCCTGGACGACGGCGAGGCCTCGCCCAACGACAAGTTCGTGGCGCTCGAGCTGCTCAAGAACGCCAACATCGCCGCGGGCGGCGTGCTGCCCTCGTGTCAGGACACGGGCACGGCCATCGTCATGGGCAAGAAGGGCCAGCAGGTCTGGACGGGGGGCGGCGACGAGGCCGCGATCGCGCGCGGCATCTTCGAGACCTACCAGACGTCGAACCTGCGCTATTCGCAGCTCGCGCCGCTCGACATGTACAAGGAGTCGAACACGGGCAGCAACCTGCCGGCGCAGATCGAGCTCTACGCGACCGACGGCGACGCCTACAAATTCTTGTTCTTCGCGAAGGGCGGCGGCAGCGCCAACAAGAGCTTGTTGTTTCAAGAGACCAAGGCGCTGCTCAACCCGACGAGCCTCATGAAGTTCATCGAGGCGAAGCTGCGCAGCCTCGGCACGGCGGCCTGTCCGCCGTATCACCTCGCGATCGTCATCGGCGGCCCGTCGGCGGAGTTCTGCTTGAAGACGGCCAAATATGCGTCGGCGCGCTACCTCGACACGCTGCCGGCCGAGGGCAACGCGCTCGGGCGCGGCTTCCGCGATCGCGCGCTCGAGGCCGAGGTGCTCGCGCTCGCGCAGCGCACGGGCGTGGGCGCGCAGTTCGGCGGGAAGTATTTCTGCCACGACGTGCGCATCATCCGACTGCCGCGCCACGGCGCCTCGTGCCCCGTCGCCATCGCCGTGTCGTGCTCGGCCGATCGCCAGGCCCTCGGCAAAATTACGAAAGAAGGCGTCTTCCTCGAGCAGATGGAGACCGATCCCGCGCACTACCTCCCCGAGATCGTCGACGACCACCTCGCGGGCGACGTCGTGAAGATCGATCTCAACAGGCCGATGGCGGACATCCGCGCGCAGCTCGCGAAGTATCCGATCCGCACGCGCTTGTCGCTCTCGGGGCCCATGGTCGTCGCGCGCGACATCGCGCACGCCAAGATCAAAGAGGCGCTCGACAAGGGCGAGCCCATGCCGGCCTACCTCAAGGACTACATGGTCTACTACGCGGGCCCCGCGAAGACGCCCGTCGGCTACGCCTCGGGCTCGTTCGGTCCGACGACGGCGGGGCGCATGGACGCCTACGTCGATCAGTTCCAGTCCGCGGGCGGCAGCATGATCATGCTCGCGAAGGGCAACCGCTCGCCTGCCGTCACGGCGGCGTGCAAGAAGCACGGCGGCTTCTATCTCGGCTCGATCGGCGGTCCCGCGGCGCGCCTCGCGAAGGACTGCATCAAGAAGGTCGAGGTCCTCACCTTCGCCGAGCTCGGCATGGAGGCCGTGTGGAAGATCGACGTCGTCGACTTCCCGGCCTTCATCGTCGTCGACGACAAGGGCAACGACTTCTTCGCCGACCTCACGGGCGTGCCCGACGCCAAGCCGCCCGCGCCGCGCGTCGCGAAGCTCGACGTCGTCGGTTAACGCCAGTTACTGCTTGGGCGGCGGCATCGGCCGGAAGGGGCCGGGCGGCGGTCCCTGCAGGCCCATCTTGCGATCCTTCTTCACGTAGCCCGCGGGCACCGTGAACTTGTCCGCCGGGATCGCGCCGCGCTTGACGCTCTTGAGCTCTTCGTCGGGCTGGCCGGGCTGCAGCGGGTGCTGCGACACCGGGAAGCCGGGGTACTTCTCGAAGCGCTCGAACATGCGCGCGCCGCCCATGCCGCCCATGTTCTTCGCCATCTCGGCGGCGAACTTCTGCAGCCCGGCGAAGTCGCTCTTCTGCAAGACCTTCGGTCCCCAGGGCGCGACGCAGTCCTCCTCGCGCGGCTTGCCGTCCTCGAGGACGCGGTACATGTCGCACGAAAAACCGTTCACGGACTTCTTCACGCCCATCTTCTCGAACGTGAGCTCGTGCTCCTTTGGATTCGTCATCTCCTCGAAGCGCTTGCGCTGCTCGGGAGGCAGCGACTTCATGTGCTCCTCCATCTGAGCCTTGCGCGCCGCGAGCTGCTCTTTGAAGGCGCGCATATCCGCCTCGGTCATCTCGCTCCACGACTTCTCGGCGTCGTCGACCATGACGATGCGCTTGCCCGCGGCGTCGATGATGACGTTCGAGCGATCTTTGGCCGAGTTCTCGACACGCACGCGGTTGTTGTCGATGTAGAGCGTCTGCGGCTCGGACGGGCCGCGCTGGAAGACCAGCGTGACGCCCGCGTGGGCGAGGCGACCGGCGAGCAACGTCGCGCCGCCGGCGAGGGTCACGAACGCGATCCGCGCGAAGCGCCGGCCAAGAGGGTGGAGCGTTTTCATGCGCGGCAGCATCGCACGAAATTCGCCCGCGGGCTTGCGCGCGGGTTCGTGATCGGTCACAACAGCCCGCCCCAATGTCAGCGCCCGCGCCCGACGGCATCGCCATGCCCGACGCTCTCCCCGTCGCCCCGCGCGCCGGGTTCTGGGCCCTCGTGCGCGAGTCGCTCGCGGGCTCGCGCCGCGACCTCACGGCCGAGACGCTGAGCCGCGCCATCCTGCTGCTGGCCGTGCCCATGGTCCTCGAGATGGTCATGGAGTCGATCTTCGCGGTCTCCGACATCTTCTGGGTGTCGAAGCTCGGGCCCGACGCCGTCTCCGTGGGCGTGTGCACGGAGTCCCTCATGACGATCCTCTATACGCTCGCCATGGGGCTCGCCATGGGCACGGGCGCGCTCGTCGCGCGGCGCACGGGCGCGAAGGATCCCGCGGGCGCCGCGCGCGCCGCGTTCCAGTCCATCCTGCTGGGCGCCGCCGTCGCCAGCGTCATCGGTCTCGTGGGCGCCGTGTGGGGCACGCAGCTCATGGCGCTCATGGGCGCGCCGCCAGGCGCGCTCGCCATGGGCGCGGCGTACCCGCGCATCATGGTCGGCGGCAGCGTCACGGTGCTGCTGTTGTTCGTCATCAACGCCGCCTTCCGCGGCGCGGGCGACGCGTCGATCACGATGCGCACGCTGTGGCTCGCCAACGGCATCAACATCGCGCTCGGGCCGTGCCTCATCTTTGGGTGGGGGCCGTTCCCGCGGCTCGGCGTCACGGGCGCCGCCGTTGCGACGACCATCGGCCGCGGCGTCGGCGTGCTCTATCAGGTGCGCGCCCTCGCGCGCGGGCGTGGCCGCCTACGCCTCACGCGCGCCGAGTGCGTGCCCGACCGCGAGACCCAGCTCGCGATCCTGCGCTTGTCGTGGAGCGGCACGATTCAGATGTTCATCGGCATGGCCAGCTGGATCGCGCTCGTGCGCATCGTCTCACGCTTCGGCAGCAACGTCCTCGCGGGGTACGGCATCGCGTTCCGCGTCGTCATGTTCGCGCTGCTGCCGTCGTGGGGGCTCGGCAACGCCGCCGCGACGCTCGTGGGACAGAACCTGGGCGCGCGGCGACCCGAGCGCGCCGAGCAAGCCGTTTGGCGCGCGGCCTTCTACAACCTGATCTTCCTCGGCGCCGTCGGCGCGTTGTTCGTCGTCTTCGCCGACGACGTCATCCGCGTGTTCTCGCCCCTGCCCGAGGTCGTCGCCGCGGGCGGGCGCTGCCTGCGCATCGTAGCCGCCGGCTTCTTCTTCTACGCGTACGGCATGGTCGTGAACCAGGCCTTCAACGGCGCGGGCGACACGCGCACGCCCATGGTCATCAACTTCGTTTGCTTCTGGGTTTGGGAGATCCCCGTCGCGACGTTGCTCGCGGGACGCGCGACGTTTGGACCCTCGGGCATCTTCTTTGCGATCGCGACGGCCTTCTCGCTGTCGGCCGTGCTCGGAGTGGCCTGGTTTCGCCGAGGTAGGTGGAAGTCGGTCCAGGTGTGAGCTGCTTTTGGCTGGCGTGGCGCTCGGAAGCCACGCTAGTCTGAACGTCGATCCTTCTCGTCTCGTCCTCGTTGTTCGGGCGGCGGCGCTCTCCAATCTTCGCAATCGCGGCAATACGATTGGGGCGCCCGGCACGCATCGGTGACCGGAATGTTTGAGGGTACTGCAGACGGCAGCTCCGTCGATCACTGACCGAAAGAAAACGAGGAAAGTAAGATGGGAAACAGGCTCTACGTGGGCAACCTGCCCTACAGCGTCACCGAGCTCGACCTGCGCGACCTGTTCTCGCCGATGGGGACCGTGACCGAGGCGAAGATCGTCACCGATCGCGAGACCGGTCGTCCGCGCGGCTTCGGCTTCGTCGAGATGTCGAATGACGCCGAGGCCAAGAAGGCCATCGCCGAGATCGACGGACGTGACGTGCAGGGCCGTCCGGTCGCCGTCAAAGAGGCCGAGGAGCGCCGCGGCGGCGGCGGCGGCGGTGGTCGTGGCTTCGGTGGCGGCGGCGGTGGCGGTGGTGGACGCGGCGGTTACGGCGGCGGCGGCGGCGGCGGTGGTGGTGGTGGCGGTGGTCGTCGGGATCGCTGGTAGGAGCTGTTCCCAAACGCGTGGCGTGGCCGCAAGGCCCGCCACGCGCTTTTCGTTTTCCTCTTCTTCTTCTGATTCGTTTCGATTCTCTCCGCGCTCGATCGTAGGTGTTCGATGGAACCAACAAACGACTACGCGACTGAAAGCATCCGCCCCGCGACGGTCTTCTTTGCGGGCGTGCAGGTGGCCGCCGTCGTCGGCGTCATTCTGATCGGCTTTTCATGGCGCGGTCTCGCGCTCGCGCTCGCGCTCTACGCTGTGCGCATGTTCGGGCTGACGGCCGGGTTTCACCGGTACCTGTCGCACCGATCGTTCAAGACGAGCCGGCCTTTTCAATTTTGTCTCGCGCTGCTCGGCACGCTCGCGCTGCAGAAGGGCCCGCTGTGGTGGGCCGCGCACCACCGCGCGCACCACAAGTACTCGGACACGCCGCGCGACATCCACTCGGTCCGTCAGAACGGTTTCTTCTGGGCGCACCTCAAATGGATCATGGTTGGACGCTTCGAACCGACGGACTGGGAGCGCATCAAAGACCTGAGCGGCTATCCCGAGCTCAAGTGGCTCAACACGTACTACCTCGTGCCGCCCATCCTGGGCGCCGTCATCCTGGGGCTCACGCTCGGCACGTGGGGCGTCGTGTGGGGCTTCCTCGTCTCGACGACGCTGTTGTGGCACGGCACGTTCTGCGTGAACTCGCTCGCGCACGTGTGGGGCAGCAAGCGTTACGCGACCGACGACGACAGCCGCAACAACTTCTTCATCGCGCTCTTCACGCTGGGCGAGGGGTGGCACAACAACCATCACCACTACCAGCGCTCCGAGCGCCAAGGCTTCTTCTGGTGGGAGCTCGACATCTCGCACCTCGTGCTCACTGCGTGCTCGTGGGTCGGCCTCGTGTGGGATCTGCACGCGCCGCCACGGCACGTCCTCGAGGACTCCGCCCCGCCCGAAGAGCAGGCCGCGTAGCGGGCCCGGCGCCTACGGGCTGCGGGGAGAGGGCGCGGGCGCCGGCTGCGACGGCTGCTCGAAGAGCTTGTCGTAGTGGTGACACCGCGGTGTTTCGACGTAGCCGTACACGGCCGACACGAAGAACGGGATCGCCGTGATGTCGAGGCCGACGGCTATCACGCGCGACGTCGGGTCCGAGTGGCGCTCGAGGAACCCGATCGTGCCGAATGCTATGGCGGCGATGGTGTCGGCGACGGGCAGCGCGACGGCGTCGGTGCATCCCACCTGCGAAGAGTCGGAGGTCACGGGATCTGGCCACTCCGCGGGCGGGGGAGGTGGCTTCACGAATTTCAGCGAGCAGCCCCCCGAGGTGAGCGCGAGCAGCATCGCGCACGCGCCGCGCGTGGTCCCGCGTCTCATCGCCTTCGGTTGCGTCACCGCGCCCTGGTTACCACGGCCCGGTGTCCGTCACCACTTCGTCGTGCGCGCGCGTCGCACGCGCACACGCAGCGGGGGCGGCGGCTCCTCGCCGTCGAAGCGGATCGTGAACGTCGCGCCGTCGTTCACACCGGCGGGAATCGCGAGCAACGCCGTGACGTCGTCCACGATCGAGCCCGCGTACTCGCAGCGCACGCACCACACGCGATCGCGCTGCGCGCAGCCGCCGCAGGTGGGGCAGGGGCCGCGCAGCGGGATGCCCAGCGCGGCGTGGCCCCCGTCGCGCGCCTCTTCGTCCGTGAGATCGAGCTCGACGACGCCGTCGGCCCGCTCGCGCGCCGTGCCGCGCTCGACGAGCACGCGCAGCGGCGCCGCGAGGCGCGCGATGATGACGACGCCGGGGTGCTCGGCACCCTTCGTCGCGGGGGCGGGGGCTCGCGTCGTCGCGTCGTGCGCGGCGCGCGCCGTCGCGTTCGAGAGCACGCCGTAGGCGCGCACGAGGCGCTGGAAGTCTCCTGTCGCGTCGGGGCCCGCGCGATCCGGGTGCAGGCGCAGCGCGAGCCGACGGTACGCGCGGCGGATCTCGGCCGCGGTCGCCGTGCGCTCGACGCCCAGCGCGGCGTACGGGTCGCCGTCCAGCTGTTCGTGTCGCCGCGTCGTCACTTGATGGGGGAATAGATGCGCCGTGCGGGCACGGAGACCAGCTCGTTCGTCGGCAGCACGAGCGCCGTGAGCGCGCCGCCGTAGACGCAGCCCGTGTCGAGGCCCGTCGCCCAGCGATGTCGTTGGAGGCCGCGCACGGCATCGTGCCCGAACACGACGTGCGGCGGACCCTGCCACAACGAGGCCCACGGCGTGCCGTCGGTCCTCTTCGAGGGCGCGCCCTCGGCCGTGATGCTGCGCAAGTTCAGCAGATACTTTCGCTCCTGCGCCTCGAGCGGCACGCCCGGCACGAGCCCGCCGTGAACGACGATGTGCGACGGTCCGTCGTCGCCTTCGAGGGCGATCCAGAGCGGCCGTGTCTCGAGCCACGCGAGATCCTCGGTATCGAGCTGCGCGGCGACCGCAACGTGAAGCGCGCCCGGCCTGGGCAGGAGCTCCGCGTCGCCGCTGTGCGCGTAGAGGACCGCGGCGTCGTGGTTGCCGAGGACGGCTTCGACGCCCGACGTGCGCGCCCACTGGACGACGCCGCGCGAGTCCGGACCCTTGGCGACGAGATCGCCGACGAGGACATAGCGCGTGTCGCGCGGATCGCCGCAGCGCTCGACGAGCGCGAGCAGCTCGTCGAGACATCCATGCACGTCTCCGACAATCACGGTGCGCATCGCACACTCAGTTTATCTTGAGGAAACACCGAATCGGGCGATGATACTCCCCGTGCGGGGCCTCGCGCGCGGAGCCACCCTCGTGGCCGCCACAACCCTGATGTCAATGTCGATGCCGGGCGGTGCCGCGCAGGCGCGCGCCTCGCATGGTCGCGCGCACGCGACGCGGCCGCCCGCGGCGCACGTCTCGCCCGGACTGCGCGTGTCCGTGCAGCCCATCGCGGGCGAGCACGGTCCCGCGTTGCGCGCTCAGGTCGCGCGCCTTCTGCGCGGGCGCGGCTGCCGCGTGACGACGGCGCTCGCCGCCGTGAGCGGCACGGGCCAGTATCCCGAGCTCGCGCGCGACAACCGGCTCGCCGCCTTCGTCGTCGCCGATCTCGTCGAGGGCACGCACCGAGACAGCGTGACGTTCCTCGTGTGGGACGGCGCCTCGGGGGCCGTGCTCGGCCGCTGGTCGGCGAGCGGCGCGCCCAAGGATCTGTACAAGGCGATCGCAAAGGGCTTCTGGAAGAGCCTCGGCGCGCGCTTCGAAACCGCGCAGGCGCCGCCATCCGATCAGCTGGGCGAGGCGGCGCCCATGTACGTCAACGCCGGCGAGCCCCTGCAGTAGGGGCCGCCGGGTCGTTCGTCAGCGCTACTCGGTGACGGTGACTTTGATCATCTGAACGGGCGTCTTCGGGCGATCGCCGCTGTCGCGCGGCGTCTTCGCGATCTTGTCGGCGATGTCCAGGCCCGCCGTGACCTTCGCGAAGACCGGGTGCTTCGAGGGGCCGGGCGAGAAGAAGTCGAGGTACGGGTTGTCGGCGACGTTGAGGAAGAACTGGCTGCTGCCGCTGTTGGGCGCGCCCGTGTTGGCCATGGACAGCGTGCCGCGCGAGTTCGAGATCTTCGCGTCGGCGGGGTGCTCGTCCTTGAGACGGCCGTCGGGGCCGTCGCCCGTGCCGGCGCGCGGGCTCTTCGGATCGCGGCTGTGCGGACAGCCGAACTGGATCATGAAGTTGTCGATGACGCGGTGAAAGTGCAGGCCGTCGTAGAAGCCGGCCTTCGCGAGCTTGATGAAGTTGCCCGCCGTGATGGGCATCTTGTCCTTGAACAGCTCGATCGTGATGTCGCCGAGAGAGGTGTTGAGCACTGCCGTGGGGTTCGCCATGGCGCGCAGTCTAGCAAAACTCAGGGGCCGACGGTGACGACGCACGGGCTCGGCGTCAGGCCCGCCGTGTTGCCCGCGTCGTCGCTCACGAAGCCCGTCTGCATGTTCGTCCCCGGCGTGAAGACGACGAACGGGAAGTCCATCGTCGTGCCGTAGGTCGTCGAGTTGAAGGTCTGGTGCGCCATCTCGTTCGTGAGGTCGAGCATGACGTTGGGGGCCGTCGACGTCACGGTCTCGGGGATGACGTAGGCGCCGTTGGTGTTGGTCGTGTGCGTGCTGCCGCAGATGTCGGACGGGCTCGCGATCACGAGCGCGGGATCGATCGAGTCGACCCACAGATCGACGACGGGGCTGCTGTTCTTCGTGTTCGAGAGATCGGTGAGATCGGCGCGCAGCTCGGTCGCCGTCAGGAGCGACGTGTCGGACGCCTCGGCGCTCTCCGGCAGGGTCACGGAGGAGAAGACGACGACGAAGCCGAACCCCGTGGGACAGCCGTCGGCGGGCAGCGCGACGCGGGTCGTCGCCGTCGCGACGGGGCCGAGCGTCCCTCCCGCGAGGCCCGCGAGGAGCGCGATCGAGCCCGCGCGGTTGCTGCACGCGACGACGTTCGTCTGCGCGCCGGCGTTCGCCGAGAGATCGTGCAGCGCCTGGGGGGCGTCCGCCGCGAGCAGGCGGCGCGACAGATCCGAGAAGTTGGGCGCGCCCGATACGGGCGCGACGATGTTCACCGACGGCAGCGTCGAGAAGCAGGACACGTTCGTCACGACATCCGTCGTCGTATTGCCCGCGAGGTCGGTCAGCGTCACGGTGACGTCGAAGGCGGCGTCTCCCGGGCACGGCACCTGGACACAGACGTCGGTGCCCGTGGCGGTCGCCGCCGCGCAGGTCGGAGAGCCGCCGACGCTCGCGCAGAAGTTCGCATCCCGCGCCGCCCCCAGCGTGGCTGGTAAGGCGACGGCGTCCGCGTCGGTCGTGCTGCCACACACGGGGAACGCGCCGTTCGTGAGGCTCGTCGGCCCGATGGCGTCACCCGCGGGTGGCGCGGAAACGGCGAGCTCTGGTGGCGTCGCGTCGACGGGGAAGGTCTGCGCGTCGGAGCGGCCCGTGAGGCCGCCGTCACCCGCGACGCAACGGGCGCGCGCCTCGTAGGTCTGGCCCGAGACGAGCATGACGTCGACGAAGACAGCCTTGCCGGCCGAGGCCGTCGCCGTCGCCGTCGTCACGCTCGTGGGCGTCGCGACGTCGTCGACATCGAGATCGACCGTCTGGCCGTCGACGAGGTTCGTCATCACGACGAAGGTCACGGCGAACGGCGCGGTGAGCGCGCTCGAACGGTCACCGCCTTGCGCGACCGGGATGCCGTTCAGCGCGGGGTGCGTGGGACTGAGGACGGGGTCGATGATCACGCACGTCGGGGCCGGCGGGCCGTCGCTCGCGTCGCCGGCGTCACGGACATCGGACGAAGTATCAGTCGAGGAATCAGTCGAAGCGTCGGACGAAACGGGACGGTCTGCGGCATCGCTCGCGTCGGCGAGCCTCGCCCCATCCGCGGCGTCAGTCACGGCGACGTCCGCCGCTGCCGCGTCCGTCGGCTCGAGCCACAC
This sequence comes from Polyangia bacterium, assembly GCA_036271915.1. Lineage (GTDB taxonomy): Bacteria > Myxococcota_A > Polyangia > Fen-1088 > Fen-1088 > DASZFV01. Next base: position 2,679 of record DATAZS010000278.1, on the reverse strand, counting down.
GCCAGCCAGCACGGGGCCACGGCATCCCGAGGCTGTCAGCGCGAGCGCCAACAGAGACAAGAAGATCCCACCAACCTTCGCGACGTCGCCCATGCCTGTGTCCCCACGGCTAGCGTAGTGGCTTTGACGCGCCGTGTGTTACGAAAAAGGTGGCTCACGCGGCGGTGAGCAAAGTGGCAACTTCGTCGAAGCTCTCGAACGGCGTGAACGGCACGCGGGCCTCCACGCACATGCGCGCGAGCGTGCTGTCCCGAACGGCGAACACGAGATCGCAGGTGCGCGCCGCGGGAAAATCGAGGCGTCCGTCGCCGAGGTACACCGTCGTGTGCCCCGGGTGCCGCGCGCGTAGCGCCGCCACGACGTGCGCCTTGAAGTCACGCCCCGCGGGAACGTCGACGCCCGGGGGGAGCTCGACGCGCCAGCGCCCGGCTTCGAAGCGACCCTCGAAGGCCGTGAGCGCGACGCCCGCGGGCAGCAGCGGCCGGATGTAGAACGTCAGGCCGTGGCTCAGCACCTCGAGCGGCCAGCGGCGCGCGTCGCACGTCGCGACGAAGGCCTCGAACCCGGCGCGCCAACGCCCGCGCGGCATCACCTCGGCGAGCAAGACGTCGGGGGGCTGCGCCACGTCGCCGTAGCCGCGCGCGATCATCTGCAGCGGCGTGAGCACGCCGTCGCGCGACAGCGGCGTGAGCACGTTGCGCCAGTCGTAGGGGACGTGGAGGTCCCAGATCAGGTTCGTCAGATCGTCGAGCGTGATCGTACCGTCGAAGTCGCTGACGACGAGGTAAGGACCGCTCGGCGCGTTCACTTGGCGACCCCGTCGGCGAAGGTCGCGACGACGGGGGCGTGGTCGCTCGTGCCGACCTCGCGCTGCGCGGGGCAGCTCACGGCGCGCGCCGCGAGGCCGTCGCTCGCGAGCACGTAGTCGAGCCGCCACCCAATGTTGCGCGCGCGCATGCTTCGCCACGGCGGCCACCACGAGTACATCTCGTGGTTGTCGGGATCGAGCTCGCGCCCGACGTCGTGCAGGCCCGCCGTGTCGAGCAGGCCCTCGAAGAGCGCGCGCTCCTCGGGCAGCTGGCCCGTGAGACGGGGATTGCGCTCCTTCGGGTGCACGTCGATCTCGCTGCGCGCGACGTTCATGTCGCCGCACAGCACGAGCGCGCGGCCCGCGGCGCGCATCGCGGCCGCCCAGCCCGTCATCGCCTCGAGGAAGCGAATCTTCGCGGGGAAGTCCTTGCCGCCGTTGGGCACGTAGATCGACGCGACCATGAAGGCGCCCGCGCTCGACTGGATGTCGGCGACGGCGATGCGCGTCTCGTGATCGAATGCGGGGTGCGTGATCGTGGGGCACGTCGCCGCGAAGCCGTGGCGCACGTGCAGCGCGACGCCCGAGTAGCCCTTCGTGCCGTGCCACGTGCACCAGTAGCCGGGCACATCACCGATCTCTCTCGGCAGGTGGTCGGGCGCGACCTTGATCTCCTGCAGGCACAGCACGTCGGGGCGCTCGCGCTCGATGAGGGCCGCCACCTGCTCGGCGCGCGCGCGCACGCCGTTGACGTTCCAGGTGACGATCTTCATCGGGTGCGTTTTTCTACCCGGTTGCGGGCCGGACGTCACCGAATTCGGCGAGGCGCGAGGTAGCATCGCGGAATGGCCGCGCGACCCACGGGCGCTCCGGATCACGCGCCGCGATCTCTCGTCGCCGTCGTGGGGTGGGGCGTCGCCGTCACGTACCTCGGCTGGCCGCAGCTCCTCGCGCGACTGCCGCTCGGGCTCGCGTTGAAGAACGAGCTCGCGCTCGCGCCCCAGCAGGTCGCGGCGTTCTGGGCCGTCGCCACCATTCCCTGGTACCTCAAGCCCCTCGCGGGCCTGATCGCCGACGCGACGGCGAGCCGCCGCCGCGCCTCGCTCGCGTTCGGCAGCCTCGTCGGCGCGCTCGCGTGGCTCGCGTTCGCCGTCGTGCCGCGCGGCTACGCGGCGCTGCTCGTCGTCGCCGTGGCCGTGAACGCCGCGCTCGTCTTCGTGAGCGCGAACGTCGGCGGCCTGCTCGTCGCGGCGGGCCAGCGGCACGGCGCGACGGGACGTTTGTCTTCGTTGCGACAGACGCTCGTGGGCGTCGTGAACCTCGCGGCGGGCCCCGTAGGCGGCTGGCTCGCGGGGCGCGCCTTCGGTTGGACGGTCGGCCTCGGCGCGTTGATCGTCGGCTCGTTCGTTCCCGTGAGCCTCGCGCTGTTGCGCGCGCCCGACCTCCGTCCGTCGCCTCGCTCGCAGGTCACGGCGCGCGTGCGCGCGACGCTGACCTCACGGACGACGCTCACGGTTGCCGCGCTCGTCTTTCTCTTCTACGTCGCGCCCGGTCTCCAGACGCCGCTGCTCTACTACCAACAGGACGTCCTGCGCTTCGATCCGCTCTTCATGGGCTTGCTGCAGACCTGGGCCGGCGCGGGCGTCATCATCGGCGCGGCGATCTACGCCGTCGTCTGCCGGTTCGTCCCGATCCGATGGTCGCTGCCCCTCGGCGTCGTCCTGTCGGCGGCGACCACGCTCGCCTACCTCGGCTACGACTCGCGAACGTCGGCGATCGTCATCCATTTCCTGACGGCGATCACGGGCACGATGGCCGTGCTGCCCGTCTACGACGTCGCGGCGCGCGCGTCGCCCGAAGGCAGCGAGAGC
>DATAZS010000277.1:0-19248 GCA_036271915.1 Polyangia bacterium | reverse complement strand
AGCAGGCGTTCGCCGACTACCAGCGCACGCAGTTCGGCGGCTGGCCGTGGCCGAGCGACGATCCCGTTCACGCGCGCGGCGACGGCCGCTTCGCGCGCCACGCCGACGGCCGCGTCGAGCGCGTCGACTGAATTGCGATCGACCTTGGCGAAGCGTACGCACGTCGCGCTCCTGCGCGCCATCAACGTGGGCGGCCGCAACGCGCTGCCCATGAAGGATCTGGCCGCGCTGTGCGAGGCAGCCGGGTGCCGCGACGTCGTGACGTACATCCAGAGCGGCAATGTCGCCTTCGGCGCGACGCCGGCGCTCGCGAAGAAGCTGCCCGCGGCGCTCGAGGCCGCCATCCGCGCGCGCGCCGGCATCGACGTGCCCGTCATCGTGCGCGACGCGGCCGCGCTCGCGTCCGTCGCCCGCGCGAACCCTTTCCTCGCCGAGGGCGTCGACACGACGGAGCTGCACGTCGGGTTCCTCGCGGCGACGCCCACGGCGGCGCAGATCGCGGCGCTCGATCCGCGGCGCTCGCCGCCCGACGCGTTCGTCGTGCGCGGCGGCGAGGTCTTCTTCCGCTTTCCAAAGGGTGTCGGCAAGACGAAGCTCACGGTGACGTACTTCGACGCGAAGCTCGGCACGACGATCACGCTGCGCAACTGGCGTACGCTCGGCGCGCTGCTGGAGCTCGTCGCGTGAGCCTCGGGCGTCGCAAGGTCGGCCTCGACGAGCCGTCGCGCTGGGTGTTCAACCGCATGGCCGACGTCTACGACGCGCGGCCGCCCTACCCCGCGGCCCTCGTCGACGCGCTCGCGGCGCTCGCGCCCGCGGGCGGACGCGTCGCCGATCTGGGCGCGGGCATCGGCCACCTCGCGCTGCCGCTCGCGGCGCGAGGCCTCGACGTCACGGCCGTCGAGCCCGCGCGCGACATGCTCGCGCGCCTGCGCGCGCGGGCGACCGACCGCGCGCTTCCCGTGCGCGCCGTCCACGCGACGGCCGAGGCGACCTCGATCGCGACGCGCTCGATCGATCTCGTCGTCGTCGCCGACGCGCTCCACTTCATCGACGCGCAGCTCGTCGCCGAGGAGATCGCGCGCGTGCTCCGGCGCGGCGGCGCGCTCGCCGTCGTGACGGCCGCGCTCGGCGACACGCCGTACATGCGCGCCGTGCGCGCCGTCATCGACGACTCCGTGCCGCGCCGGCCGCGCCCGCTCGTGCAGCAGCTCGTCCACGTCTCGGCGACGACCGAGGTGCCGTTCACCGACGAGCGCACGTTCGACGACGCGACGCCGGTGGATTCCGCGACGCTCGAGCGCATCCTGAGATCGATCTCGTTCATCGGCCCCGCGATGCACGCCGCGCGCTTCGCCGCGTTCCGCGCGCGCGTCCACGCGTTGCCGGGCCCCCCCGTGTGGGCGCGCACGTTCACGCTGCGCGCGGGGCAGCGCGTCCGCCGCCGCGAGCCCGCGGGGTCCGTGCAACGCCGTGCGCCGGCGCTTTAGGAATTCAGCGCGTGACCCGATTTGTCCTCGGGAGCGTCTACTGAGCGTGCCTCACTCCCACTCGCTTTTTCGCGCGTCGCGGCAAGCCGCCGCCACCCTCCTTATCGTCGCGCTCGGCCTCGGCTGCGCGTCGTCCTCGACGCCCGCTCACCCCGGCGGCGCCGCGGGCAGCGGTTCCGCGGGCGTCGGCGCCGCCGGCGCCGGGAGCGCAGGCAGCGGCAACGCGGGCACCAACGGCGCTGCGGGCACGAACGGCGTCGCAGGCGGTGGTCGCGCGGGCACGACGACGGGCGTCGCTGGCGCCGACGGCGGCGCGATCGATGCGCCGACCGACGTCTCTCTCACGCCGTTCACGGGCTTCGGGCCGAACGTCATGGTCTTCGATCCGACGATGGCGATGGCCGACATCCAAGCCAAGATCGACGGCGTCTACGCGACGCAGGGCGTGCTCGCGGGCCAGTTCGCGACGACGCGCACCGCGTTCCTGTTCAAGCCCGGCGCGTACGCGCTCAGCGTCAAGGTGGGCTACTACACGCAGGTCATCGGCCTCGGCGCGTCGCCCGACGACGTCACGATCACAGGCGGCGTCACGTCGACGGGTCTCGCGATCGGCGGCGGCACGGGCAACGCCACGCTCAGCTTTTGGCGCGCGGCCGAGAACGTCGCCGTCGCGCCCACGAACAACCTCGACATGTGGGCTGTCTCGCAGGGCGCGTCGTTCCGACGCATGCACGTCAAAGGCGCGCTCGCCCTCGCCGACTCGGGCACGTCGAGCGGCGGGTACATCGCCGACTCGAAGATCGACGCGACGGTGACGTCCGGCTCGCAGCAGCAGTACTTCACGCGCAACACCGAGTGGAAGACCTGGCAGGGCGGCGTGTGGAACATGGTCTTCGTCGGCGTGCCCAACGCGCCCACGGGCGCGTGGCCCGCGCAGCCCGACACCGTCGTCGCGCAGGCGCCCGTCGTGCAGGAGAAGCCGTTCCTCACGATCGACGCGACGGGGAGCTACTCGGTCGTCGTGCCGATGGCGCGCACCAACGCCGCGGGCGCCTCGTGGACGACGAGCGCGACGCCCGCGACGACGATCTCGCTCGACGCGTTCTATGTCGCGAGCGCCGATCACGACACGTCGGCGTCGATGAACCTCGCGCTCGCGCAGGGCAAGCACCTGCTGCTTCAGCCCGGCATCTATCACCTCGCCGATTCGCTGCATGTCACGCGCGCCGGAACGATCGTCATGGGCCTCGGCCTCGCGACGCTCGTCGCCGACACGGCGGCGCCCACGATCACGGTCGCGGAGGTCGACGGCGTCAAGATCGCCGGGCTCATCATCGACGCGGGCCCCATGAACGCGCCCACGCTGATCCAGGTCGGCGCGCCCGGCGCCGGGCAAGCGCACGTGACGGCGCCGACGTGGCTGTACGATCTGTCGTGCCGCGTGGGCGGTGGGCAGGCGGGCACGGCGGGGAGCTGCCTCACGATCGACAGCGGCGACGTCGTCGGCGACAACCTGTGGCTCTGGCGCGCCGACCACGGCACGGGCGTGGGCTGGACCACCAACGCCGCGAAGAACGGCCTGGTCGTCAACGGCGCCAACGTCACGATGTACGGCCTCTTCGTCGAGCACTTCGAAGAGTTCCAGACGCTCTGGAACGGCAACGGCGGCCGCGTGTACTTCTATCAATCGGAGCTGCCGTACGATCCGCCGTCGCAAGACATGTGGACGCACGCCGGCGTCAACGGCTACGCGTCGTACAAGGTCGCCGACGCCGTGACGTCGCACGAGGCGTGGGGCGTCGGCATCTACAGCGCCTTCCGCCAGAGCGTCGTCGCCGACGACGCCATCGAAACACCCGCGGCGCTCGTCGGCTCGATGCACCACCTCGTGACGGTCTGGCTCAACGGCATGGCGACCACCGCCATCAGCCACATCATCGACGGTACGGGCGCGGCTGCGACGATGGCGAGCCGCACGTCGAAGTCGGCGAACTGACGACGCCGCGGGCACGCCGCTTGCTGCCCTCCTCGGGAAGAAGAGGAGGCCACGATGCCCATCAAGAAGACCACGAAGACCAAATCCCCCCGCCGTTACGGCAAGGCCGCGAGCGACAAGGTCGGACGCGCCATGCACGAGATGAAGCGCGGCGAGCTGCGCTCGGGCCGGTCCGGCAAGAAGGTCACCAATCCGAAACAGGCCGTCGCGATCGGCCTCTCCGAAGCGCGCAAAAAAGGCGCGAAGGTTCCGCGCGCGCCACGTCGCGCGCGCTGACTCCCTTGCACACCCGCGTCGCGGACCCATCGTGTGAGGATGCGCACGAGTCACACGAAGACCGCGAAGCCCAAGGCCGCGAAGCCCAAGACCGCGAAGCCCAAGGCCGCGAAGCCCAAGGCCGCGAAGCCCAAGTCGACGAAGTTCAAGATCGTCAAGGCCAAGGCAAAACCGAAGGCAAAACTGGCAGCAAAGGCCAAGGCGAAGCCTCCTCGCGCGACGCCCGCGCCGGCGAAGCGCTCGCGGCCGCCGGCGATGCGTGCTTCAGTTCGGGTGAAGGCGCGCGAGCGCAGCGACGACGGGAACGCGTTCATTCGCGATCCCGGGGAGGGACCGGCCCGCACGCGCGACGACCTGGCCGAGGTGTTGGCCGAGGACTTCATCGGCGCCGCGACGAGCGGCAATGACGTGCTCGAGGACGATCTCGAGCGTGAGACGGCCGACGAGCTCGGCGGACCGTTCGTCGTGACGAGCGCGCGTGTCGAGCTCGCGGATGACGTCGACGAGAGCAACCCCATCGGCGCCGAGCCCGAGGCGCTCCCGCGCGCCGTCGCCGGCCTCGTCGCGCGCCCTGTCGAAGAGGACGAAGGCGGCTGCGACGATGAAGAAGCGTCGTCAGACGATCACGCGCGCCGATCCCGGTTGTAGTCACGGCACGTGAGCCAGATCGCACCTCTGTACTTTTCGGCGCAGCTGCTGCCAATCCGACAAACGAGCGAGGACGACGCGCACGCAACTCCGCGTCTTTTGCGGCGCGAATGAATGAAAGCCCTGGCATCTCCGATGCACCGCGAGGAGTCGATCGCAACGGAGGTTTTCACATGACCATTGCTCTCGCCCAGCCGTTCCTGTCACCCCCTCCCGCCAACGACCAGACGACGCCCCTACGCATCCTGCTCGCCGAAGACAACGAGACGATGCGCCGCCTGCTGGGCTTCGTGCTGCGCGCCGACGGCCACGACCTGGCCGAAGCGCGCGACGGCACCGAGCTGCTCGAGGCGATCGCGTCGTCCCTGCTCGCGGGACCTGGCGAGCGATTCGACGCCATCGTGTCCGAACAGTCGCTGCCTGGCCTCGAGGGACTCACCGTGCTCGCGGGGCTGCGCGCGCGCGGGGTCTCGACGCCCTTCGTCCTCATCACGGCCGACGCCGACATCCAGGCGCGCACGCGCCGCCTGGGCGGCGTCGTCCTCGATCAGCCCTTCAACATCCAGGCGATCCGCGACGCCGTCGGCTCGTCACACAAGTCGGATCAGATCGATCGGGTTGGCTCGGCGCGCGTCTTCTGACGTGCGCGCCGTTCACCAAACGTCTACCAGGACGGCAGCGCCGACCAGAACTTCCAGAAGCCCTGGGCCGAGATCATGCCGCCGTCCGAGTGCCCCTGACCCATGGTGAGGCACCACACGACTGGATATTGCGCCGGGCACCCGTCATAGACCACGCAACCCGGAAACGCGGCGTCCCACGGCTTCGACGTCATCTGGCAGCCGTTTGCCTTGAGGATCATATCGCGCGCCGCGCCCGAGCCCTTGTCGAAGCCCGTCGTCTTGTCGACGCTCACGATGGGGTTCGTCGTGTCGCTCGAGTCGCCCGTCATGATGCCGGCGATCGCGCCCGTGCACGTGCCGTGATCCTCGAGGATTCCGCCCGAGGCGCTGCCCATGCCGCGGATGACGTTGCCACGCTGGCACGCGAGCAGGTGCGTGAGCCACGAACCGCTGCTGTAGCCGGCGACGAAGACCTTGCTCTTGTCGACGCAGTAGCCGTCCTCGACCCCCTGGAGCGCGACGTCGAAGTACGGCACTTCGGGCGAATCGGCGGAGCTCGTCGAGAAGCAGCTCGTCTTCTGCAGCAGCATGACCTGGATGTAGTTCTCGGTCTGTCCGCTGCCCATGAGCTGATTGCCCTCGGCGCCGGTCGCGCCACAGCCCGGGCCCCAGAACGTCACGGGGTAGCTGCGCGTGGGGTCGTAGGTCTTCGGAACCATCGTGAAGAACTTCCGCGTCTCGTACTGCGGTTGGTACGCCGCCGCGACGTTCACCATGACGTCGTGCTCGACCCACTTCTGCGGCGCATCGGACACGCTCTTCATGCAGCCCATGCTCGAGCCCGACGGGTGCACGCCGCCGATGCCCGCGACGCTCGCGCCGCCGTCCGTGCTCGCGCCCGCCGTACCGCCCGCGTCGGCCGTCTGGGCCGCGCCAGCGCCACCGCCGGCAGCGCCCCCTGACTGACCAGCGGCTCCGAGCGTCGCGCCCGCCGCGCCGGACGCATCGCCGGCGAAGCCACCCTGCGCCCCCGCCGTGCCGTTCGCGCCCGCGTTTCCGGACTGCCCAGCCGAACCAGGCGTCGCGCCCGCGGCGCCCGTCTGCCCCGGCGTCACGGCTGTGTTGCCCCCGCAGGCGCCCAGTTGAAGGAGAGAGAGCGCCGCCAACGCGGCGAAATGACCTTTGATCGAGGAGTTGCGCATCGTCACGTTCATAAGAGTCGCCTCGGCGTGCTCCGGCTCACGTGGACCCGCAGAGCGTGCCGCGGGGCAGACGTCGAAACACCACGAGAACGTGGACTTGCGCGGCTGCGCCACGCGTTCGTGCATCGGCCGCTGCGGCAGTGCTACACGACGCGCCCGATGGAAGGATCGTCAGGGCCCCGTGGGGTGGTCGTTGACCCGATCCTCATCGTCGAAAGACGACCGCACGCCCGGGTCGTCGGGGACGGGGTGGTAGTCGGGAACGGGATCCTCATTGACTAGATCGGATTGGTCGAAGCTCGAGCTCGTGATCGAGAACGGATCGCGCGTCGCGGGCGACATGTTCTCGAGGGGCGGCGCGGGTGGCTGAGGTGGTGGCGCTTCGGCGACCGGCGTCTCGGGGACGGGCGCCGGCTCGGTGGGCGGCGGTGGCGGCGCGGAGACGGCGGCGTCGACGGGCGCCGCGCGCACGACGACGGGCACAGGCGCCGCGGGCTCCGCCGTCGGAGGCGGCGCCGCCGGCGTGGGCGCCGGCTGCATCGCGAAGATCTCGCTCGGCGGCGGCGGAGACTCGGCGGGCTCGAAAGTGGTCGCGACCACGGACGCAGGCAGGTCCGACGAATGCCCACCGCCACAATGGCTGACGCCGACGCCGAGCCCGATGCCCACCACCAGCAGCCCGGAGCCGAACGCGAAGCTTCTCCGATCGACCGCCACGATCAAACGGTAGCGAATCCCCGCGAGAGAACAAGCCCCGAAGTCACGGGGCCGGCGGATCGGCGCCCACGCGGCGCGCGCGCGCGGTCATCGCCATCGCGTCCGCGCCGTCGTCGACCATGATCCCGTCGAGGTAATGGTCGAGCGCGGCGGCGCGCGCCGCGCTGTCGACATACCCGAGGTGACCATCGGGACGCACGAGATACAGCGTCCCCTCCTCGAGCCCGGCGTCGTGCGCGGCGGCGCGCCACGGGAGCTGGACGAGCGGGATCCCGTAGCGCGCACACGTGGCGCGGACGTCCTCGAGCCCCGGCTTCGCCTCGCCATACACGTGCGCTTGCCACCAGCGCGAGCGCAGCGGCGCGAAGTTGTCGTCGCCGCCGTCGCCCGTCTGCGCGAACCAAGGCAGGCGGTCGCCCGCGTGGACCGCCCCCGCGCGCCCCTCCGAGAGCGTGCTGCGGCGATAGCGCACGCGCGTCTGCGACACGGTCGCGAACAAATAGGCGCGCCCGAGATCGGTCCCGAAGACGGTCGGCAACACCTCGGGCACGGCGCGCGAGCGCACCCAGCGCGCGAGCGCTCCGTCGCGCGTCGCGAGCGTGAACAATCGATCGGTCGTCGCGACGAGGCCGAGCGCGAAGGCGCGCCGCTCGGGATCGTAGGTGTCGAGGATCGACGCGTGCGCGCGGCCGCGCAGCACGTCCGCCAACTTCCAAGCGAGGTTCACGGCGTCACCGATGCCTGTGTTCATGCCCTGCCCGCCCACGGGGCTGTGCACGTGCGCGGCGTCGCCCAGCAGGAACACGCGCCCCTCCCCGAAGCGATCCACGACGCGGTGGTGCACGTGATACGTCGAGAACCAGCGCACGCCGCGCACCGTGAGCCCCACGCGCTCGAGGATCGTCTTGTCGACGTCGTCCCACGTGAAGGCCGCGCGATCACGGAGGTCGGCGACGCCTTCGTCTCCTTCGTCTCGGACGGCGCCCACGAGCCGCACGTGCCCGTCACCCTTGAGCGGGAACGCGGCTAAAAACCCTGCTTCGTCGAGCGCGACGTGCAGCTCGCCGTCCGCGCCTGGCCCTTCGGCGTCGAGGTCGGCGACGTAAAAAATATGTTCGTACGTGCCGCCCGAGAACTGCAGGCCCAACCCGTGCCTCACGACGGAGCTCACGCCGTCGCAGCCCGCGAGGTAGTCGACCTCGACGGTCTCGGCAGAGCCGCCGCGCCCGACGAGCGTCGCGCGCACGCAATGCGCGCGTGCCTCGAACCCCGTCAACGTCGTGCCGCGCTCGACGGTCACGCCCGCGCGCGCGAGCTCGGCCGTCAGCAACCGCTCGTGCTCGTCCTGCGCGAGCATGAGCACGAACGGAAAATCGCTGCGCCCGCGCCCGATGTCGCCGAACGCGATGTGCGCCGCCCGCTGTCCGTCGACCCAGAAGTTCAACGCCTCGAGCGTTCGTCCCCGATCGATCGCCTCGTCGGCGATGCCGAGCTGGCGATAGAACTCCAGCGTGCGCGCCTGCACGGCGATGGCGCGCGACGTGCGCGGCGCCTCCGGCTCGCGCTCGATGATGCGCACGCGGACGCCCGCGCGCGCGAGCCAAAGGGCGAGCGCCAGCCCCGAGGGCCCGGCGCCGACGACGAGGACTTGAGTGCCCGCGAACACCATCGGTCCCGAAAACCTGGCGACGCCAGGCGCGCTGTCAACCAGCGGCGAGCGCTGTTTCGATCGCGGCGCGCAACTTAGGGTCTTCGGGCGCCGTGCCCGACGGAAACGCGGCGATCACGCGGCCGTCGCGGCCCACGAGGTATTTGTGGAAGTTCCACTTCGGCGGCCCATGGTCGGCCGCGAGGAACCGATACACGGGCGACTGCTCGGCGCCCGTGACGGCGACCTTCGCGAACATCGGGAAGCTGACCTTGAACTTCGTCGAACAGAAGGTCGCGATCTCGGCCTCGGTGCCCGGCTCCTGCGCGCCGAAGTCGTTCGACGGGAAGCCGAGCACGACGAGCCCCTTGTCGCGGTAGTGCCGCCACAGCGCCTCGAGCCCCGTGTACTGTGGCGTGAACCCGCACTCGGAGGCAACGTTGGCGACGAGCAAGACGTGCCCGGCGTAGTCGGCGAGCTTCTGCGTCTTGCCGTCGATGGTCGTGGCGGACAGATCGTGCAGCGACATTGGGTGCCTCCGGTTCGGGCTGCGAGCTGAGCGAACAGCAATACTAGGCCTTCACGACCTGAAGGAGAAAACGAAGAGGGAGGCTCGTCGCGAAGCGATCTGTCACTCGCTTTTTTCCCCGCTGGCGCCCGCGACCTTCTATCCTGCCGAGGCGCTCCGATATGTCTGAATGTCTCGAAACGTCTCTTTGGGGGGGAGGAGGCATGGATGCGTGGGGGCTCTCGTGGGCACAAGGATTCGTGGGCTTGGAGCGCGATTGGCCTTGGTCGTGTTGGTGCTCGTCGTCGAGGGCGCCTGCGAACAGCCCCTTCAATTGGCGGGAGTTCGCTCCTCCTCGAGCGCTCCGGACGCGGGCTCGACGCTTGACGGAAGCGTCGAGCGAATCGATCCGCGCACGCGCGACGGGGGACACGTCGGCATCGCGACGAATCCGGCCGCGCTGCCGGAGTGCCGCATCACCGCGCCGACCCTCGGTCCCAGTCACGTCGCCTTGAACGGCGTGCCGGCCGCTCAGGGCGGAGATCGAGCCACGACGCCCCCCGCGCCCTACGCCGTCACCTTCGAGGTGACCACGAGCGTCCCCAACGATCAGACCGTCCAGCTCGTCGTGAGCGACGAGTCGAACCCCAGCAATGTGACCACCTACACGGCCACGGTGACGATGGGCAAGGCGGAGTTCGCCGCCGTGCCGTTGCTGACCGACACGACCTATGAGGTCGCGGCGCGCTGCTTCGACAAGGACGGAGACGTCGGCGCCTCCGAGACCGCGCAATACCCCGTCGAGACGACCGCGCCCGATCTGACGATCACTTATCCAGGCGCGGGCCAGGCGATTCCGCCCTCCGGGCTGTCGGGTGACACATTCCAGGTCTGTGGCCACACGAGCGCCGCCGACGCGATCAACCTCCCAGCCGCGCTGGGCCGCTCGGACAACTTCTGCGCCGTGACGAGCGGGCGGCCGACCTGCGCGGTCGCGACGGCCGTGGGCGGCGACGTCTGCGTGAACCTCCCGTGTCCGGGCGAGGGAGCGTTCGACATCACCGCCACCTTGACGGACGCCGCGGGAAATTCGCAGGAGGTCGTCGTTCCGTCGGTGAGCTGCTTCTCGACACTCCCCATGGTTCACATCGTGACGCCGGACTCGGACTCGTCTCCGTTCGCCGATCCCTCGAAGCGCTTGCTGGCGGCGTCGGCCTCGCAAGCGCTGCGGGACGAGGACGCCGCGTCCCCCGGCGCCCAGACCGACGTCGTGATCTGCGCGAGCCGGCCCGGAACGATCACGCTCCTCGCGGGGATCGCCGGCGCGGCGCCGCTCGATACGATCGCCGCGAGCCTGCAGACGCGCGCCGCCGTCGCGGCCGACGCTTGCCTCACGGGATCGTCGTTCGCGGCCACGTTCGCCTCGGTGACGCTGCCGGAGAGCGCCGAGGACACGCAGACCCAGCTCGTCTCGCCGACGGAGCTGCGCGCCGACATCGTCGATCAGTCGGGCACGAAGAACAGCAGCCCCGTCGTGCACCTGTGGGTCGACTCGATCGCGCCCGTTTTGTCGCTCACGGCGCCGGCCGACCTCTGCGGCAGCTACCACCAATCGCCCGGCGTCTTCGAGACGACGGAGACGGTGACGTCGACGGCCCCCGACGTCACGCTTACGTTGACGACGAGCGACTTCACGGAGAACTTCGTCTCCTCGAGCTTCAGCGAGATGACGTTTCCTTCTGTCGTGTTCGTCCCGGGCGACACGCACGTCGCCGGCACCGCCCGCGACGCCGCCGGCAACGTGGGCGTGCTCCAGCCCGTTCCCTGCGTCGTCACGGTGGGGTCGGCCCCGCCTTGACCTTCCCGACCCGATCGCGAAGGTGCCGCGCGCGCGTCAGGGCAAGCCCTGCACCTTGACGGGCGTCGCGCGCGGATCGAGATCGCCGAACTTCTGCAGCTGATACCCGAGCTGTTGGTTGATGTTCGAGCCCCAGCAGCGCACGGAGTTGTCGTCGAGCAGCGCGCACGTGTGGCTGCTGCCCGCCGCCAAGGTCACGACGTGCGACAGGCTCACGACGGGGCTCGCCGTGACGCTGCAGTAAGTGGGCTGGCCGGCCACGGTGCAGGGGGCGTCATACGAGATGTTCTCGTCGCGACCGAGTTGCTTCGAGGTGTTGTTGCCCCAGCAGAACACCTGGCCGTTGCTGACGGCGCACGTGTGCAACAAGCCCTTCGCGAGGTCGGTCACCTGGTCGAGAGCGGCGGCGGTGCCCTTGGGTCCGGTGATCTGAACGCCCGACGGGGGACCGCTCTGCCCCGCGCTGTCGTCGCCCCAGCAGATGACCTCGCCGGCGACGATCGCGCACACGGAGAGCCCACCCGCGACGATGCGCAACGCGGGGCCCGGCAGGCTGACGGGCATCGGCGTCGGGTGCGGAACGCTGTCGGTCTTCGAAGAGTTGTCGACCCAGCCAAGGACCGCGCCAGTCGTGTTGTCGCCCCAACACTGCACGCTGCCGTCCTTGAGACGCGCGCACGAGACGCCGTGCTCGCCGGTGGCGTCGGCGCCCACGGCGACCTCGACGACGCCGGACAAGCCGTCGATCGGCTCGGGCTGCTGGCTGCAGTTGTCGACCGGCGTCGTCGGCGAGACACAGCTCGTGTCGCCGGAGGTTCCCGGCGCGTGCCCGAGCTGGCCCCAGTCGTTGCCGCCCCAGCAACGCACGGTGCTGTCGCCCATGACGGCGCAGCCGTGCGCGCCGCTCACGGCGATCTGCACGGCGCCCGAGAGCCCGGGGATGCTTGCGAGCTGATTGCACCCCGAGGGCGTGCAATCAGTGGCGGTCGGCGGCACGGCGTCCTGGCCGAGCGTGTTGTCGCCGCCGCACGTGACCTGGCCCGCTTCGATCGAGCACGCGTTGGTCTGCGCCGCCGCGATCTGATCAATGGGCAGCGTCGAGATCAACCCCGCCTTCCACGCGTCCTGCGTCGGGACGACGTTGGTGCCGTTGAACGTGCCCTGAGGTGTGGCTCCCCAACAGTAAAGACCGCTGCGCACGTTGGCGCAGCTGAAGGTCGTGCCCGCGGCCAGCGTCGCGCGAAAGGTCGCGGCGCGCCCCGCGGCGCCCGCGTTCATGCCAGCCGCGCCGTTGGTTCCACCGACGCCCGCGCTTCCCGTCGTGCCGCCCGTGTCGTCACCGTAAGGGAGATCGAGCTGAGATCGTCCACACCCAAACACCGCCATGGAGACCGCCGCGAGCACAAACGAGTGACGAAGCTTATTGAAAGAAAGGTTTAAGCAAATCATGCGGCGAATTGTAGCGTGGCCATCCTGCGTCGTCCCCGCGACGAAACGTCGCAGCGACGAGCCGTGCGACTGAACGGCTGCGGCGGGTTGTCGCAGTCGTGGGTGCCGACGACGTCCTAGCAGTCTGCTCAACAAGGTCTGAGAGGATCGACAGTCGATCTTCAGTGTGATCTGCTCTGTGCATGAGCGGGGAGCAGGATTCTCAGGTGAGCTTCTGACGCCGCCGCATGGGGTCAGTCCCCATGCCCCGTATTGTATGAGCCGCAAGCGAGGGGAACCGCGCAGTCCCAACGCGCGCGCTCGAAGCGCGCCTTGAGACACGTGACGACGGCGGGGGCGACGCCCGCGGGCACAGCGAGGGTTCGTGGACAACCGTTCGCGGCGCTGACCTCGAAAAGCACGTCGATCATGCTCATGTTGTCGCCGACGCACAGGGCGACGGCGTGCGTGACCTCCTCGTCGAAGAGCGCCTGGGCGGTGGGATCGTCAGTGAAGCTACCGCCGAGGTCGTCGCGACAAGAGACGATCGGGCGGCTGTCACAATCCGCTGCCTGGAGCGCGATGCCGATCGTCGCGGGTGACACACACGTTCGGCCGCAGGTGGCGTGCGAGGCGTACCACACGGTGCCTCCAGGCCACGCTATGCAGTCAACCACCGCCTGCTCCGACGCCCCTGCGCCCGTCACGATCGCGTAGAGACAGCGCGAGCTGGCGGGAAGATCACAGGGTGAGCCCAGCTGAGGCATCGTGGCAGGGCACCCCTGGTCCGCGAGCTGCGCGGGCGTCGGGACGACGCAGTCCCCGACGGGGATGCCATCTTGGGTGGGGATCGAAGCGTCAGTCGCGATGGTTGGTCCATCGTAACCGTCGCCATCGCCGAGCGACGCAGCGTCGGCGGCGACGTCGCGTCCTGCGTCCGCGGCGACGTCACGCCCAACGTCGGCGGCGACGTCGCGCCCTGCGTCCGCGAAAGAGAGCGCGCGATGCGAGCACGCGGCGCCGAGCCAAACGAGGAGCGCTGCAACTGTCGCGAGACGCCGCACTTGCAAGATTGTACCGCATCCAGCCGGGAGCTCTGGCCGCCGTCAACGCGACAAGGCTTTCGCGTCGATGCGCTTCGAAACTGGGGCTTTGATCAGCGCCGCAACACGCGACGCGCCCGGCGAAGCACCAGGGAGGCTTCCTCGACGCCCAGCGCTCGCGTCGCGGCGAGGTACGTGACGCCGAACGGCGCGAGCACCAGCAGCGCGCGCAGGATCGGATGCAGAGGCGGCAGCACGTGCTCGATGCCCAGCGCCACCGCCGTCGCGAGTACCGCCGAGATCCAGAGCCGGGGCAAGACGCCTTTGGCGATGTGGCATTCGCCGATCCTCCGCGCGATCCCACGGCGAAGCAGCGCGAACTCGATCCAGGCCGCGACTCCTGCCGACGCGGTCAGGCCCGCCGCGCCGTAACGGGGGTGCACCCCGAGCAGACCGGGCAAGTAGAGGCCGCAGAACACGCCGAGCGCCGCCGTGAGCGCGACCCGAATCACGGCGTACCGCAGAGGCGTGCGGGTGTCGCGCAGCGCATAGAACGCGCTGGAATAGAGACGCGCCATCGTCGCCGCGAGCAAGCCCACCGTGCTTCCCGCGAGGATGATCCAGACGTAGCGCGCGTCGTCGGCGTTGAAGCGGCCGGTCTGGAACAGGGCCGCGCAGATCACGTCGCCAAGCGCGAGGAACGCGGCGATCGTGGGAACGACGGGGTACGCGATCGCGCGCAGCCCCGCCTCCGTCTGGGCGTGCAGGCGCTCGCGAACGGCAGCGTCGGCCGACATCGAGGGCAACGCGGCGGCGCTGACCGCCATGCCGAACAAAGAGACCGGCAGCGTGTAGATCACCTGCGCATATCCGAAGGCCGCGACCGCGCCCGGCAGCCAGCTGGCGATGAACGTATCCACATAGGCAGAGAGCTGCACGACCCCGCGGCCGGCGGCGACTGGAAGAAAGTTCCGCACCACCTCGGCGACGTGCGCGTTCCCGCGCCCCAGCGACAGCCGAGCGCCCTTTCCGAGAAGCCGCAGCACCGCGGGGACCTGAACCAGCAACTGGAGCGCGCCGCCCGCGACGGCGCCCCAGGCCGCGCACAGGGCGATGCGGTTCTGATCGTGACGAGCGCCCGTGTGCGCGCCCACGATCAGCGCCGCGATGATCGCGCCGCTCCACACGACCGGCGCCGCGTAGCTGAGAAAAAAGCGACCGTGGCTGTTGAGCACGCCGATGCAGAACGCAGAGAGCACGAGCAACGCAATCGACGGGAAGAAGATCCGCACGAGCACGATCGCCAGCGCTCGCGTCTCGCCGTGGAAACCGGGCGCGATCGCGTCGATCATCCAGGGCGTGGCGGCGACCCCTATCAGCGAGACGACGCCAGTGAGCAGCGTGAACAAGGCCGCCACCGCTCCCGCCACCTTGCGCGCCTCCAACTCCTCGCCGCCCGCGCGCAGGCTGGCATAGACGGGGATGAAGGACGCGGACAGAACGCCCTCTCCCAGGAGGTTCTGTAGAAAGTTGGGGATGCGAATCGCGGCCGCGTAGGCGTCAGCGGCGGCCGCGATGCCGAGGTAGTGGCCGAGCACCCGCTGACGGACCAGTCCGACCAAGCGGCTCAGCAAGATGCCGGCCGCGACCAGGAGAGCCGCTTTGCCCGTTCCGCGCGGTGGCTTGGCCGGAGCGGCGGAAGTCGCCGCGACGTCGCTCACCGGCCCCTGGACGAAGTCCCCTATTGGCCGCTGCCCGCGGCGGCGCCGGTTGCCGTCCCGCCGTCGTGACCGCCGCCCGACGCGCTTCCCCGCTCGCTGACGCTCTTCGCTCCGAGCGCCGCCTTGAGCGCGTTGGAGAACGTAAGGGCCACGTTTGGGTTAGGGCCGCAATTCGCGAACTGTCCCTCTACGTGCTGCCCGCCGCTGTCGCCGCTGCAAGCCGAGCCATTCACGTTTCCACATTCATTCGTCGTCGTGACCGACTGGTTGAGCAGATAGACGGTGGTCGACGTCTCCTTGTAGCAAATGCAGGCGCACGTGTGCTCAGCGGAGGTCTGCTTGGGCTGGCATCCGCTCACTGCCGCCATGCCTGCGATCCACGCAGCCGCGGCGACGAGGACCGTCCGCAGAATTTTGGGGTGAGAGACGGGGGTTGAACCCGCGACCCTCGGAATCACAATCCGATGCTCTGCCAATTGAGCTACTCCCACCGTATTCAGTTTTTCGAGCCACCTACTACTACCACAACCTTGAGCGCGCCCGGCAGGAGTCGAACCTGCGACCCGCGGCTTAGAAGGCCGCTGCTCTATCCAGCTGAGCTACGGGCGCATGCTTATGATCCCGCGAGGTTTACCGTCAACCCCCTTTTACTGAACTTCTTACTGAACCTCTTGGAGCTCGCGGGCGCTGATGCCCAGCAGGTACAGGATCGCGTCCAGGCCCGACGACGTGATGCTCGTGTCGGCGGCCTCGCGCAGCTTGGGCTTGGCGTGGAACGCGATGCCCAGGCCCGCGCGATCGAGCATGAGCGCGTCGTTCGCGCCGTCGCCCACGGCGATGACCTGGTCCAGCAGCACGCCCTCGGCCTGCGCGATCGTCTCGAGCAGCTCGGCCTTGCGCTGCGCGTTCACGATGGGGCCCACGACGCGGCCCGTGAGCTTGCCGCCCACCACCTCGAGGTTGTTCGAGTACGCGTAGTCGAGATCGAGGCGGCGCTTGAGCGCCTCGGCGGCGCGCGAGAAGCCGCCGCTGATGACGGCGATCGTGTAGCCGAGCCGCTTGAGCACGCGCACGAGCGTCTCGGCGCCGTCGGTGAGCGGCAGATCGGAGGCGATCTTGTCGAGCACGCCGACGTCGAGGCCCTTGAGCAACAGCACGCGCTGGCGCAGCGACTCGTCGTAGTCCATCTCGCCCTGCATGGCGCGCTCCGTGATCTTCGAGACCTCGGGGCCCACGCCCGCGGCGCGCGCGAGCTCGTCGATGACCTCGATGCGGATGAGCGTCGAGTCCATGTCCATGACGACGAGGCGCTTGCTGCGGCGGTACAGGCTCTCGCGCTGGAGAGACACGTCGAAGCCCGCGTTCGTCGCGACGGCGAGCAGCGTCTTCTTCAAGACCTCCGCGTCGCGGCCCGCGGGCAGGCGCGCGTGGATCTCGACGGAGGCCAGCGTCTCGTCGGACAGGCGGCCGATCTTCTCGATGTTGGCGCCCTCGGCGGCCAGCGTCGACGCGAGGGCGTGCAGGTGCTGCGGGCCGAGCACGGACGCGATCGCCGTGATGACGTAGCGGCCGCCGGGCGCCGTCGGCTCGGTCGTCGCGCCCGACGCGGCCCCGGGCACGACCGGCACGACCGGCACGACCGGTTTGAAGTCCAGGTCCATCCCCAGCTGCTTCGCGGCGAAGAGGAGATCCTTGAGGACGTCGCCGTTGTGCGGGATGCCGACGAGCAGGCACAGCGTGAGCTGGCCATGGACGACGACCTGCTCGATGTCGAACAGCGACGCGCCCTGCTCGGCGAGGATTCCCGTGAGCGTGGACGTGACGCCCGTGCGGTCGTGTCCCGTGACCGTGACGAGGACGCGATCGAGCGGGGCGATGGTGGGGCCATTCATGAGCGGGCGCGAGTCTAAAGGGTCGGGGCGCCGCGCGCAGCCCAAAACGGATAAGATGGGCGCATGACGACGTCGTGCCGCGCCGCCCTGATCGCGCTCGCGGTGTTCGGCGCGGTGGGCTGCGACGGTGGCGGCGGCGCGAAGGCTGACGGCGCCGCGGGGCGTGACGCCGCCGGCGACGCGGCGGACGGTGCGGGCGGACGCGACGCGGGCGTGGACGCCGCGCGCGACAGCGTCAAAGACGTGGCGACCGACTTCGGCGCGCCCACGCCCGAGGTCATGGCGAACTGCCCGCTGAGCGCGGGCACTCTGGCACCCGCGGCGACCGACCTCATCATCGACGACTTCGCGGGGACGGGCTTGCTGGACGGGCGCATCCGCAGCACGCCGCTGTTCAACGTCAAGGAGCAGTTCGACGCCACGCCGGACGCGCACTTCAATCCGGCACCCGCGATCGATCCCGCGTGCGGCGCCGCGGGCGCGGGCGCGGCGCA
Organism: Polyangia bacterium; assembly: GCA_036271915.1. GTDB lineage: Bacteria > Myxococcota_A > Polyangia > Fen-1088 > Fen-1088 > DASZFV01. The sequence goes on along the minus strand of DATAZS010000277.1, from coordinate 1,704 downwards.
CGTGCGCGGTACGGCCGCCGACACGGGCGCGACGTTCGCCATCATCTTCAGCTCGGGCGGCGACGGCGGGAAGCCCGCGGATCACTACGACGCGAGCGGCACGAAGGGCATCACGTTCCGCGCGGCCCTGGGCGCCGCGAACACGAGCATGCTGTTCACGCTGCAGCTCAACGCCGCCGGCTCGCCGTGGGACTACACGAAGGACGTCGTCGTCAAGGGCACGACGTGGCAGGACGTGCAGATCCTGTGGAGTGATCTCGAGGCCGCGCCCGCGGCGCCCGCGTTCACGCCCGCGACGCTGAATCAGATCGTCTTCCCGTTCGCGGCCGACGCCGACGTCGACCTCTACGTCGACGACATCGCGTTCGTGAAGTAGCGCTCACTCGCCGACGGGCACGGCCGTCTGACTGGCCTTCGACCTCGATGCGGCGTCGAGCGCCGACTGCGCCTGCGTGAGGCGCGCGGACCAGCGGGGCTTGAGGTCGGCGTCGGGAAAACGCCGCACGAGCTCTCGGTAGGCGGCGATCGCGGCGGACCAGCGGTGCGCCGCGAAGAGCTGCTCGGCGCGACGCGTGAGCGCCTCCTGCGTAGACGCGGGACTCTCTTCGCGCTTCGACTCGGGCGCCCTGTCCTTTTCGCGCCTGTCTTGCTTGCGCTCGTCTTGCTCGCGCTCGTCTTGCTCGGCGGCCATCTCTTTGTCGACGGCGGGCGCGCCGGCGCCGATGTCTTCGTCGCGCACCGCCTTCTTGGCGACGGTCGGCTTCGCGGGCGCGGCCTTCGCTTCGGCGGGCGCGGCGGCGCGACCGTCGAGCGCGTCGTCGGACAGCTTCCGCATGCGCTGCGGAGCGGACGACGCGACGGGCTCGGCGCGCGGCGCGGGCGGCGGCGCAGGCGGGGACGTGCGCGTGCTCGGGCCGTTGCCGGGCGCGCCGCCCTTCCAATCGGAGGGTGGGCTCGCGAACGCGCTCGCGGGCGCCGCCGGCTGCGCTTGTTCGCCTCGCGCGCCGAGCGACGAGGCAGCGCCAGTGCCTCCCGCGGAGATCGAGCCGGCGCCCTCCTGCGACGCCGCGCCGCGCAGCAGCGTTTCCCGCTCGCGGTGCTTGCGGATCAGCGACTCCGACATGCGCTTGCCCATGAGCCCGCCCAGCGCGGGCGACACACCGCTCGGCGCCAAGGCGCGCGCCCGATCGGTCGCGGCGGCGAGGTCGCTCGCGGACGCGGCGTTCTTCGCGAGCGCCTCGTCCGAGCGCGTGACGGCCGCAGGCTGCGGCTCGGCCGGCGCGAGCGCCTCGCGGCCGCGCTCGACCGTGCGCTGCGGGTCCAGGAAGACCTTCGACGCGAGGAGCACGACGGCGACCGCGCCCACCGTCGCGAGCGTCGGGAACGTCCACCGCCCGCGCAGGCGCTCCCACCAAGAAGGAACGGGAGCAGAAGCAGCCGCCTCGCGCGGCACGACGACGGGGGCGATGGCCTGCGCCGCCGCCTCGAGGATGCGCGCGTGCGCGCGCGCCGGCACGGGCGCGTCGTCGGACGCTCCGTCGGACGCTCCGTCGAGCGCGACGCGCAAGCGCGCGCGCGTCGCGCCGAGGGACGCGAGCTCCGCCCGACAGTCCGCGCACGTCGCGACGTGCGCCTCGAGCGCCGCGCGCTCCGCGGGCGTCGCCTCGTCGTAGACGAGCTCGAGCAGCCGCGCGTTCGTCTCGT
>DATAZS010000276.1:0-11999 GCA_036271915.1 Polyangia bacterium | reverse complement strand
CGAATGCCGCGTGAGCTGCTCGGAGAAGCCGGCGAGCTCCTTGACGTTCGGCAGCTTGCCGTAGATGAGCAGATAGGCGACCTCGACGAACGTGGACTTTTCGGCGAGCTCCTCGATGGGGATGCCGCGGTAGCGCAAAATGCCCTTCTCGCCGTCGAGGAACGTGATCGCGCTGCGCGTGGACGCCGTATTCATGTACGCCGGGTCCAGCGTGACGTAGCCGGTCTGCGCGCGTAGCTTGCCGATGTCGATGCCGTGCTCGTCCTCGGTCCCCGTGACGACGGGAAGCTCGATGACGGCGTTGTCGATCTTCAGCTCTACCTTGGACGGCGACTTGGACGGCGACGTGGGACCTGCGTTCGACACTGGTTCTTCCTCCTGGGTCTGCGCGGCAGCATAGCCTATATACTCGCTTCGTGAACCTTCTAAGCGTCGCCCTCAGTGGCGCTCTGGCCCTGCTCACCGTCGGGGCCGGCCCCGATGCGAAGGTTTCCGTTCCGTCGACGACGGCCGGTCCGCCGCCGCTCGCCCAGGTGCTCGCGCGGGTCGACGAGCTGCACCGCCGCCGCGACGACCGAACGGCCTTCGGCGAGGAGCAAGGGCTCGTCGAGGGCGCGCTCGCGCGCGCGCCGCAGGACTACGGCGTGCTTTGGCGCGCGGCGCGCTTCTATTTTTGGACGGCGGATGATCCGGGACAGAGCAGCGAGCAGCGCTCTCGCGTCGGCAAGGTGGGCTGGGACCTCGCGGAGCGCGCCGTCGCGGCCAACCCGAACCGCGTCGAGGGTCACTACTGGGCGGCCGTCTGCATGGGAAATTACGCGCTCGGGCTGGGCGTCATGCGCGCGCTCGCGAACGGGCTCGAGGGAAAGTTCCGCGAGCGACTGGGACGCGCCGAGCAGCTCGATCGGCGCTACGAAGGAGGCGCGGTCGACACCGCTTGGGGACGTTTTTACGACAAGCTGCCGTGGCCGAAGCGCGACCGCGCGGAGGCCGAACGACGGTTAAGGCGGGCCATCGAGGTGAACCCGCTGAACCTACGCGCGCGCGTCTACCTCGCGGGCGTCGACCTGGAGGAGGACCGGCCCGCCGAGGCCAAGCGCCTGCTCGACGAGGTCGCGGCGGCGCCGATCGGCTCTGATCCACCCGAGGATCGCCGCGCGAAGGCTGTCGGCGTCGGGCTCATGCCGCAGGTCGCCGCCAAGCTGAAATAGCAGCGCTCAGCCGACGATGGTCGTCGTGACCGCGGACGCCGGCTGCGGGAAGAAGAGATAGTTGGCTACGGCGGGTGCGCCACCGTAGCGGTCGGCGTAGTCGCCGGGATCGAAGCCTTCGGGGGCCGTCGTGATCTCGCCGAAGTCCAGGTGCCGGATGTCGTGCTCGGCCAGCACGGCGACCAGCGCCTGGAAGCGCTTGAGCAGCACGGGATCGAACACCCCCGTTCGCGGCGCTTCGCTGATGACGAGCTCGTCCTCCTCGCGCGACGCGCGCATCGTCACCTGCTGGACGCCCGCGAAGCGCGCCACCGTCGACAGCGCCACGCGGAGGTACAGCTCCTCGACGTCGTCCCGCTCGCCCGCGTCGTCGAGCCTCGCGACGACGCCCTCGCGGCGCTCGATCAATGATGGCGTGCGACCGAGGCAGAGGACGTAGACGTAGTCGCACGTCTCCTCCGCCGTGCCGGGGCGGTAGAGCGCGAGCGCCTTGAGCCTCGAGGCGAGCGCGCGCGCGAGGGCCGCGCCCTCCCCCGGGCTCACGCCCGCGCCGAAGCCCGCCGCTTCGTCACGTTCGGTCCAGCGCTTCGTCGGGTAGAGACGGGCGAGCGCCTCGTCGACGGCCGAGAACATGCCGTGCTTGCGCGTGTCGCAGCCCCCTTTGGCCCCACACGATGTGCACCCTTCGCTCACGATGTCCTCAGTGTGGCTTCCGCTTCGCGGCCGCGAGGGCTTCTTCGAGCATCTGGCCGTGCTGCGCGGGATCGGCCCAGCGCGCCTGACCGTCGGGCGGCAGCAGATCGATCGGATCGAAGTAATAGTAGATGTGGCCGGGGTGGACGGCGGGGCTCGTATAGACGGAGACGCCCGTCGTGCGGTCGTAGTGCTCGTACGAGTGCGCGTCGCGCTTGCCGCCGCCGCCGGGCGCGTCGACGACGACGGTGGGCGTGTTGAAGCCCGCCGTCGCGCCGCGCAGGCCCTTCTCGATGTCGAGCGCCGTCTGCAGCGTCGTGCGCAGATCCTCGACGCCCTTCACGAGGTCGTGCACGTAGACGTAGTACGGGTGCACGTTGAGATACGACAAGCGCTTCACGAGCAGCTGCATCGTCTCGACGCTGTCGTTCACGCGGCGCTGCAGCACGGATTGATTGCGCACCGTGATGCCGCGCTCGAACAGGCGGTTCATCGCCCGTTGGGTGATCTCGGTGATCTCGCGCGGGTTGTTGAAGTGCGTGTGGAGCACGACCTCTTTGTGCAGCTTGCGGCCGTGCTCGACGACGCCCGTGAGCGCGTCGGTCCATGCGTCGTCGGTGAGCAGCCGCTGCGGCATGACGGCCGGCCCCTTGCTCGCGAAGCGCATGCGCCGCACGTGCTCGATGCCGAGCAGCGTCTCGCCGATGAGCGTGATCTGCTCGGGGCGCAGCTGATAGACGTCGCCGCCCGAGATCACGATGTCCTCGAGCTCGGGGCGAGAGCGGATGTACTCGAAGGTCTGCGCCCAGCGCTCGGGGTTGACCTTGAGCTGGAACTTCTCGACCTCCTCCGTGTCGATGCCCACGGCGTAGCTGCGCGTGCAGAAGCGGCAATACACGGGACACGTGTCGAGCGTGAGGAACAGCGCCTTGTCGGTGTAGCGGTGCGTGAGCCCCGGCACCGCCATGTCGGCGCGCTCGTGCAGCGAATCGAGATCGAGCTTCGGGTGGTCGGGCAGCAGGCGCGAGCCGAGCGGGATGAACTGCAGCCGCAGCGGATCGTCCATCGGGTTCTGCCAGTCGATGAGTGACAGCAGATACGGCGACACGCGCACGGACATGGGCGCGCGCTCGAAGCCGCGCTCGGCGTCGGCGATGAACGCGTCTGAGACGAGGCCTTTGAGCGCCGCGAGCAGCTTCGAGATGTTCGTGATCGAGTGCTTCGCCTGCCACTTGTGATCGAGGAACTCGTCTTCGGTCACCGTGGCGTAGGCGGGGATGCGCCGCCAGAACGTGCCGCCCAGCAGGTCCCGATGCGTCAACGACGCGGGATCGACGGGCGGTTTGAGGGCCGGCGCAGGAGAAGCGGCGTCGCTCTTCACCACGGCGAGCGTCCCACCTTCCGGTGCGGGGGGCATGACGGGGAGCGTAGCGCGCAAGTGCCGAACCCTCAAAGGATCGTTCGGCCTTCGCCGCCACGTTCTTGAGAGACGCGGCGGAGCAGTAGCGGCAGATCATCGCCCGAGCGGAGCGCGATCGATGTCGCGCCGCGGTTCAACGCGCCGACGCTCGCGGGGCCTGAATCAAGCACGCGATCGACGAAACCGAAGGCCGAGATCCGATCGCCGGCGACCAGGGTATCGGCGCTGACGAGCACTCCACGCGCGGCGATGACGCGCAGGGTTGAGCCTTTGTCGTCTGTCAAAAAAAAGTCGTGTCCGTCCTCGACAGCGAAGCGTACATTCTCGGTGTCCATCGCACTTAGGGACCAAATGTGGGCAATGTGGGCCGATAGGCGACTCGAGGGCAACGGGGAGATCGTTCCGCGAACGTGCGCCGGGACGCCGACCGGCAGCTGCGCCGCTGCCGTGACGGTGATGGGCCGCGTTCCGAGCACGCGCAGTCGACGCTGCAACACGCGCCGGGCGGCGCCCGAGCTTCGAAGCGCGCCCGACGTCCACTCGTTCGTGCAGAGCGACGCGAGGAAACGCCACGACTCGAAGCCCTCGAGGCCTTCGCGCAGCAGCGCGCTGCCGTCCGTTCCGACCTCGAGCAAGACCGCGCGTAAACGCGTGAGCGCGAGTGGCTCGGGCGGGCGCGAGACGCGATGGAACCCGTGCTCGGTCGGGATCTCGCCAAGCACGAGGTCGAGCGGCGTTGAGCGGGACATCGACACGAGGGCGAGAGCGTAACGCAGTCGTGGAGTCGACGCTCACACGACGATGCGACGGCTGCGGCTATCGCTTCGAGGCCGCGCAGGAGGTTTGCTCCGTCGACGGCAAGCGCCTGCCGCCGGCCGATCCGCGCGTCGCGGAGCTCGGCAGCTTTCGCCTCGTCGAGCGCCTCGGTGACGGCGGCATGGGCGCCGTCTATCGCGCCGTCCACGAGCGGCTCGGGCGCGTCGTCGCCATCAAGCTCCTGCACCGCGACCTCACGTCCGATCGCGGGCTCGTGGGGCGGTTCTTCGCCGAGGCGCGCGCGGCGAACACGATTCGGCACGAGCACGTCGTCGAGGTCTACGACTTCGTCGAGGCCGGCGACGACGTGTACTTCGTCATGGAGTACCTGCGCGGCAAGGATTTGCACGACACGATCCACCGATCGTCGAGCGCGTCGAGCGTGGGCGCGCGCCGCGCCGTCGGCCTCGAGCCCGCGCGCGCCGCGCACATCCTCGAGCAGATCGCGGCGGCGCTGCACGCGACGCACGCGCGAAACATCGTGCACCGCGACCTCAAGCCCGAGAACGTCTTCCTCGCCGAGAGAGACGGGCGGCGCGACTTCGTGAAGATCTTCGACTTCGGCGTCGCGAAGCTCGACCGCGGCGACGGGCGCGCGACGGTTCAGGGCGCCGTGCTGGGCACACCCGAGTACATGGCGCCCGAGCAGGCCTCGGGGGGCGCCATCGACGGGCGCGCCGATCTGTATTCGCTGGGCTGCATCGCCTACGAGATGCTGACGCGTCGACAGATCTTCGGCGGCGGCATGCAGCCCGAGATCCTCATGCGGCAGATGTCGTTCACGCCGCCATCCGTGCGCACCTACGCCCCTGAGGTCCCGGCAGCCCTGGACGCCGCCATCATGCGCGCGCTCGACAAGGATCCGGCGCGTCGCCCGCAGACGGCGCTCGCGTTCGCGCAGAGCGTGGCGCGCGCGCTCGGGCGAGAGCTCGAGACACCGGCGGCGTTTCGGTCCATGAACTCGACGCCCGCGGGTGGCGCGCGCACGCTGTCGAGCCTGCGCGCGCCCACGGGACCAATGTTGACGCTGACGCTGACGAGTCAGCAGCGGAGCGCGCGCTGGCGTTGGCTCGGGCTCGGTGTCGCGGTCGCGACGCTGTTCACGGGCGCGGTCGTCGCCGCGAAGCGGAGCGCGTCCGGCGCGTCGGTCGCCGCGCCCATCGTCGTGCGTCCCACGCAGCTCGTGACCGTCCAGCTGCAGTCGATCCCGAGCGGCGCCGAGATCTTCGACGAGCGAGCGGCGCGCCTCGGCGTCACGCCGTACGAGCTCGTCGTGCCCGTGGGCGGCGCACGCCAGGTGCGGTTCCAGAAGCCCGGCTTTCATTCGATCGATCGCCGCTTCGAGGCGTTGACGGACACGACGATCGCCGTCCACCTCGACCCCGCGGTGCGCGAGCGCCACGGCGCCGCGCGCGTGATCGGCGCGTCGCGGCTCAACGGCGGCACGACGATCAATCCCTTCGACAAGCCTGCGCGATGATCGAGACGTCGTCAGAAGCGGTCGACGAAGGGGGCAACGGCGCAGCGCCCGCGCGGGCACCGCGCGCCGGTGACCACATCGGACCGTACCGTCTCGTGCGCGCGCTCGGCGCGGGGACGGGCGGACACGTGTTCGAGGTGCTGCACGAGAAGCTGGGCCGCGGCGCGGCGCTCAAGCTGCTCGACGCGGCCGTCGCCAAGCGGCCCGAGGCCCGCGGGCGGTTCCTGGCTGAGGCGCTGTCGATCAGCCGCATCAATCATCCGCACATCGTCGAGGTCACGGACATCGTCGAGGCGGGAGCCGACGTCGGGATCGTCATGGAGCTGCTCGACGGCCAGTCCCTGGGCGCGGCCATGACGCGCGAGGGGCCGCTGCCGCCCGAGCGGTTCTTGCCGATCCTCGCCGAGGTGTGCGACGCGCTCGCGGCGGCCCACGCCGCGGGCTTCGTGCACCGCGATCTCAAGCCCGAGAACGTGTTCCTCTGCGATCGGCACGGCGCGAGCGACTTCGTGAAGCTGCTCGACTTCGGCCTGGCCGCCCCGCTCGCGCGCTCGCGGACGGACGTCGACACGTCGGACGCCGACATCAGCTCGGGCGTGCGTCGCGGGCCGTTCGTGGGCACGCCCGCCTACGCCTCGCCCGAGCAGGCGTCGGGCGGGCCCGTCGACGACGCGACGGACATCTACGCCGTCGGCGTCATGCTCTACGAGGTCGCGTGCGGCCGCCTGCCCTTCGAAGGGTGGAGCGTGGGCGAGTTCCTCATCCAGCATCAGTCGGCGCCCGTGCCGCGGTTGCCGGCCGCGATGTGCGCGACGCCGCTCGGCCGCGCGCTCGACGCCGTCGTGCAGGGCTGCATGGCGAAGCGCCCGTCCGATCGGTTTTCGTCGGCCGACGAGCTCGCGTCGACGTTGCGGGCGCTCGCGCGCGGCGAGATCATTTCCATCGTCACGGCGGCGACGTCGCTGCGTCCGCCGCGCGGCAGGCGTACGCTCGCGTGCGCTGCGGCGCTCGCGCTCACGTGCGCGGCGATCGCCGCGGGGCGGACATTGGTGCGGCCCGCGCCGCCGCACGCCGCCGCGTCGGCGGGTAGCGCGCCGGCCGCCGCGGCCGCGTTCGTCACGCTCGTGTTCGACTCGGAGCCCGCGGGTGCGGAGGTTCGCGCCGTGGCCGACGGCGCGCTGCTGGGCATCACGCCGTTCAAGCGCGCGTTTCGCCGCGGTCCGGACGCGCTCGTCGTCGAGCTGGTTCGAAGCGGCTACGCGCCCGTGCGCCTCACGTTGTCGACGACGGCGAGCCGTACGATCAACGCGACGATGGCGCGAACGGCGCGGGCGCCACGGCGAAAGCCCGCGCACGTCTCGCACGGCTGGGCGTGGCCTGTCGGCAGCGAAAAAACCCTGAATCCGTTTTCTCGATAGGCGATAGTCGAACGATGAGCTTCGCGACGTCCGCGCGCGCGGCGGTCCTCGCCCTTTCGACGATCGGCGTGATCGTCGTGTGCTCGGCGCCGCGTGCCGCGTTCGGCGCGGGTACCGGGATCGACGACGAGAAGGAGGCGCGGCGCCTGTTTCAGAGCGCCGAGCTCGAGTTCAACGTCGGCAAGTTCCCCGAGGCCCTCGCCGACTATCAGTCGGCGTACGAGGCGAAGCCCCTGCCCGGCTTACTCTTCAACATCGCGCAGTGCTACCGCAACATGGGTAACTTCGAGCGGGCGCGCTTCTTCTTTCGCCGCTACCTCGCGCTCGAGCCGCGCGCGCCCAACCGCCACCGCGTCGACGAGCTCATCGCCGAGATGTCGCGTCAGCTCGAGGCAACGCAGGCCGAAGTGGCCGGCGCCGCGGCCGCGCCTGCGACGACGCCACCTCCGGCGGACGCGAAGCCGATCGACGTGACGCCGCCTCCGCCCGTGCCCGTGACGTCGATCGTCGAGCCGACGACGTCGACCGCCGCGCCGTCGGCGGTCCTCGTGACGGCGCCCGCGGCGCAGCCGGCGCATCGGCCCGTGTGGAGGCGTTGGTGGTTTTGGACGGGCGTCGCCGCGGTCGTCGCGGGCGGTGTCGTCGCCGCTTACGTGCTGACGCGTCCGTCGACGCAGACGCCCGGCTCGCTCGCGCCGATTGACGGACGTTAGACGATAGAACGTTAGAGCCGCAGCGCGAAGCGCTCGTCGCCGCGCTGGATGACGAGCGTCGATAAGGTCGTGCGCGTGCCGCGCGACAGCTTCTTCTCGAAGGCGCCGAGGCGCGCTGCAGTGACGGGCTGACCGTCGAGCACGAGCAGGACGTCGCCCTCGTCGAGGGCGCCGCTCGCCGGACCGCGCGGATCGACGGACGTCACCATCATCCCCTCGCCCGCGCGCAGACCGACGGCCGTCGACTCCTGCCGCTCGAGCGTGCGCAGGCCCACGCCGAGGAACTCGAGCTCACCAGCCTGACGTCCCCCGCCCTGCGCGCCCAGCGTGACGGCGGCCTCGTGGCGCTGACCCTGGCGCAGGAACACGATCTTGCCCTTCTCGCCTGGACGCAGCAGCGAGACGATCGTCGACAGGCGCCGGTAGCCGTCGACAGCGTGGCCGCCGATCTCGACGACGACGTCGTTCGGCCGCACGCCGGCTGCCTCCGCGGGCGAGCCGCGCCCCACGACGTTGACGAGCGCGCCCGGCGTGAACGGGACGTGCAGCTCGGCGGCGCGGTCCGCCGTGAAGTCCTCGCCGCCGAGGCCGAGATACCCGCGCGCGACCTTGCCGGAGCGCCTGATCTGCTCACTGACCTGGCGTGCGAGGTTGATCGGGATCGCGAAGCCGACGTTCATGGCGACGCCCGGGTTGATGATCGCCGAGTTGATGCCGATGACCTCGCCCTTGAAGTTGAAGAGCGGGCCGCCCGAGTTGCCCTGGTTGATGGCGGCGTCGGTCTGGATGAAGTCCTCGTAGCGCGGGTCGACCTCGCCGAGCTTGTCGGCGAGCACGCGGTTCTTCGCGCTCACGATGCCCATCGTCACCGTCTGGCCCATGCCGAGCGGGTTGCCGATCGCGAGCACGTAGTCGCCGACGCGCACGCGATCGGAGTCGCCCAGCGTCACGGCCTGCAGATCGGCGGGCGGCTTGTCGAGGCGCACGACGGCGACGTCGGTGGGCGGGTCGCTGCCCAGCACGCGCGCGCGCAGCTCGCGGTTGTCGGACAGCTTGACGAGGACCTCGTCGGCGCCCGCGACGACGTGGTTGTTCGTGAGGATGATGCCGCCCTTGTCGACGATGAAGCCCGAGCCGAGGGCCTCTTGGCGTTCTTGGCTGGGCTGCGGCGCCGGCAGCCCGAACTGCTGCCGCAGCATCTGGGTCCACGGATCGACGGCGGCCATGCGCCGGATGAACTTCGTGCTCTTGATCGTGACGACCGCGCCCTTGACGCGATCGACGAGCGGCGCGACCGTCCCGGATTCTCCGAGCGCACCTGGAGGCGGCGCGGCGTCAGCGACGCGCGCGAAGAACGCGAAGAGAGCGACGAAGAGAGCGACGAAGACGACGAGCGCGCCCCGCGTCGCGGCTCTAGCGGCGCCAGACCAACCGCGGCCTCTAGCCGCGGTAAACAACAATCCCGCGCGTCGGGTCATACGGCGTCAGCGCCACGGTGACCTTGTCTCCAAGGACCACGCGGATGCGGTGTTTGCGGAGCTTCCCGCCGAGGTGCGCGAGGACCTGGTGCCCGTTCTCGAGCTCGATGCGAAAGTTGCCCGCCGGCAAGACCTCGACGACGCGCCCTTGAAACTCTATATGCTCTTCGCGGCCCACGGGAGGCGGACCTTACGCGCTCGCGACGGCCTGGTCAATGATCACGGGACCTCGATACATCGAAGACGCGACGGCGCTCGTCGCCGGCAACGGCGTGCGCCTGCTGCGCAACGGCCGCGAGGCGTTCCCGGCGTGGCTGACCGCGATCGAGGCGGCGCGCGCGCGTGTGTCGCTCGAGATGTACATCTTCAGCGACGACAAGATCGGCCGCCGCTTTCGCGATGCGCTCGTCGCGGCCGTGCGCCGCGGCGTCATCGTGCGCCTGCTCTACGACTACGTGGGCTGCCGCGAGACGCCGGCCGCGTTCTTCGACGGGCTGCGCGCCGCGGGGGTGCACACGATCGCGTATCACCGCCCGCGCTTCGGCTGGCCGCGCCTGTGGAAGGTGTGGCGGCGCAACCACCGCAAGACCCTCGTCGTCGACGGGCGCGTCGCGTTCACGGGCGGCCTCAACATCTCCGACGAGTGGCTCGAGGCCGAGTCGGGCGGCGGCGGCTGGCACGACGCCGCCGTGCGCATCGAGGGCCCCGCTGTCGCCGCGCTCGAGGAGGTGTTCCTCACGACGTGGAACCGACGCGCGCGCAAGCGGGCGCGGCTTGTGCCCGAGGCGACGGCGTCGGTTCCCGCGGGCGGCGAGGCGCGCATTGCCGTCGTCGCCAACAGCGAGCTGCGCGATCGGTTCGTGATCCGCCGCTCGGGCCTCTACGCCGCGCACGAGGGGCAGGCGCGCATCGTGCTCGCGAATCCTTACTTCGTCCCCGATCGCGGCATCCTGCGCGCGCTCATGAACGGCGCCGCGCGCGGGCTCGACGTGCGCCTGCTCGTGCCGCGCGTCAGCGACTCGCGCCTCGTCGATCTCGCGGCGCGCGCCGTCTTCGAGCAGCTCCTGCGCGCGGGCGTGCGCATCTGGCGCAGCCCCGCGTTCGTCCACACGAAGCTGCTGGCCGTCGACGGCGAGTTCGTGTCGATCGGCAGCTACAACCTCGACCACCGCTCGCTCGCCTACAACCTCGAGCTCGTCGTCAACATCATCGACGGGCCCTGCAACTCGGCCGCCGTCGCCATGCTCGAGGAGGACATGGCGGCCAGCGGCGAGCTCACGCTCGCGGCCTTCTCGCGCCGCTCGTGGTTCGTACGCCTGCTCGAGCGCTGCGCGTACGCGTTGCGGCGCTGGCTCTAGCGTTACTTGCGCTTGGCCGGTTTCGCGGGGCGGCGCTCTGCGGGCGTCGTCGACTTCGGCGCGGGCTTGGCGGGCTTGGGGCCGGCGGCCTCTTTCTTCGGCGCGGCCTTCGTCTCGGGCTTCGCCTCGGCCTTGGGCTCGGGCTTGCCCTCGCCTTTCCCGTCGCCCTTTTTGCGCATCCACAGGCCGATGACGTTGCCGTCTGGATCGGCGACGAGCGCGACCTCGCCGCCGCCCGCGAAGGGCAGCTTGCGCACGATGATCTTGCCGCCCGCCTTCTCGACCTTGTCGATCGTCGATCCCAGATCGTCGACGGACAGGTACGGCACGGGACCCGGGCTCTGCACGAGGTCGGCGCGCACCCAGCCGCCGCTCGCGCCGTCGACGCCGTCGAACTTCATGTAGCTCGCGCCGGCGTTCTGCTGCGTCTGCCAGCCGAAGAGCCCGCCGTAGAAGGCCGCCGTTCGCGCGAAATCCTTGCTGGAGAACTCGATGTGAACGATGGGTGCGGACATGCGGGCTCCGACCGTAGCGCCCACATGCCGGGGCGTCAATGTGCGGTCAGGTGATCGACGGTGACATCAATAGTTAGGCATGGCGCCCGCGATGGCGAGCATCGTGACCTCGGCGATCTCGATGACGGCGCCGTAGACGTCGCCCGTGAGCCCGCCCAACCGGGCGCGCAGCCACAGCGCGAACAGCGACGACGCCACGAGCGCGCCCGCCGCGGGCACGATCAAGCGCACCCCGAGCGCGGCGAGCGCGAGGCCGACGAGCGCGGTGGCTCCCACGATCTGGCGCCAGGTCGCCTGGCCGCTGAAGGCGCGGCCCGTGCCCTCGGCGCGCGCGTACGGGTGCAGCACGATCGCGGGCGCGACGGCCCAGCGCGCGACGGCCGGGAACGCGAGGACACAGACGAGATCGTGGTGCTCGAGCACCTGCGCGAGCGCGAAGACCTTGGCGAGCAGCAGCAGCACGAGCGCGGCGCCGCCGTGCGCGCCGATGCGGCTGTCACGCATGATGTCGAGCATGCGCTGGCGATCGCCGCGCCCGCCGCCGAGCGCGTCGAAGACGTCGGCGACGCCGTCGAGGTGCAGGCCGCCCGTCACCGCCGCGAGCGTCGACACGAGCACGACGGCGGCGAGGGGCGGCGCGACGACGCCTCCGAGCAGCGCCGCGAGCCCCGTGAGCACGAGCCCGAGCACGAGCCCGACGAGCGGGAAGAACGTCAGGGAGCGGCCGAGATCCTCGTCGAGCAGCGGGCCCGACCACACGGGCAGACGAGTCAGGAACGCAAAGGCCGCGACGAGGGGACGCAAGTGTGGCTCGGTGGCTCAGGGCGCGCGAGGCGCGCCGCCCTGCAGGTCGAGAAAGAGGATCCCCGAGTCGGGCGGCGGGCGATAAGGCTTCTC
>DATAZS010000275.1:0-3670 GCA_036271915.1 Polyangia bacterium | reverse complement strand
GCGAGAAGGCGCGATTGGCATCGGCCATCTTGTGGGTATCTTCGCGCTTCTTGACGGCGTTGCCCTTGTTGGTCGACGCGTCGAGCAGCTCGCTCGCGAGCTTCTCCTGCATCGTGCGGCCGTCCGAGCGATCACGCGAGGCACCGATGATCCAGCGCATGCCGAGCGCGAGCGCTCGATCCGGGCGGACATCGACAGGAACCTGGTAGGTCGCGCCACCGACGCGGCGAGATTTGACCTCGACCTTCGGCTGCACGTTGGCGAGGGCACGCTCCCACACCTTGACCGGATCGTCCTTCGCGCGCTCGGCGATCAGGTCGAAGGCGCGATAGACGATGCCTTCGGCGATCGACTTCTTGCCCGACTCCATGACCGTGTTGACGAACTTCGTGACGCGGCGACGCGTGTCGACCGGCTGATCCGTGAACTTCGGATCGGGAAGCGGCTTGCGCTTGGGGACTTCACCTTTACGTGGCATCTCTTATTCCCTGTCCTTACCGGCTTTACTTAGGTCGCTTGGCGCCGTACTTCGAGCGCCCCTGACGACGGTTGGTCACGCCCGACGTGTCGAGCGTGCCGCGAATGATGTGGTAGCGAACGCCCGGGAGATCCTTGACGCGGCCGCCGCGGATGAGGACGACCGAGTGCTCCTGCAGGTTGTGACCCTCGCCCGGGATGTAGGTCGTGACCTCCATGCCGTTCGTGAGGCGAACACGCGCGACCTTACGAAGCGCCGAGTTCGGCTTCTTCGGAGTCGTCGTGTACACGCGGACGCAAACGCCGCGGCGCTGCGGGCAAGCCTTCAGCGCGGGTGAGTTCGTCTTCCATCGCTGCGCCTTGCGGCCAAACTTCACGAGCTGGTTGATCGTCGGCATTCGATTCGAATCCTCGGGATAAACAGGACCCACCCGGGCATACCCCGGCGTAGGAGGGGTCGGATTATAGGGACCAGCGTTTGAATGTCAACGCTGCTTTGCGGGATCTTCAATAAGACCCCCGTAGGGCGGTCAGCGAGAGGTCGCCAGGAAGACGTCCAGCGCCTCAGCCATCCCCGCGACCGGCCCGATGCCCCGACGCGCCACGGCGCGCGCGACGTCGCTTTGGCCGACGACGGCCGCGGCGGCGGGTCCCGCGCGGTAGTAGAGCTCGGTGACGGTCGCGAAAAGTGGGCTCGCGGGACGGAGGCGATCGCGCGCGTGGCGCAGCGCTGCGACGCGCGGCTCGAGCGCGGAACCGAACGCCGCCGTCGCGATGAAGCAGCCAGAGAGCTGCGTGAACTTCTTCGTCGGCGTCATGAACGGCAGTGTCACGAGCGCCGAGGCCGTGCCACACCCGTCTATCGCGCGCACGCCGACTACATACGGCGTCGACGGCTTGAGATCGGGGATCGTGAGCGAGGCGGGCGCGCCCGGCGCGGCCGGAACGACGACGGGCGCGGGCGGCGCGCCCTCGAACGTCGCGTCCGTGAGCGTCGTGCCGACCTGGTAGTGAATGTCGTACATCTGCACGGGTTGGCCGCCGGCCGCGCGCGCGTTGGCGAACGTGAACGACGCACTCGCCGCGTCCGTCGCCACGAGGACGAGCGACGTGATCGCGCTGGGCGGCGCCGGCAACGGCGAACATTGGTCCGGCTGAACGACGCTCGGCTTTTCGGCGTGCGCGTCCGAAGCGTCCGACGAGGTGTTTGATGAAGCGTCGCCGTCCGTCGACGCGTCGCTCACGCCCCCCTCGATCTCGCAGCCGCCGTCGCCGCAGGTCGGCGGTGTCGTCATCGTGGGACAATTCTGCAGCGACACGTGAACGCGGCCGTTGCCGCCAGGCCCGTCGATCGCGAGGAGCCGCTGCTCGCCCGAGCCGGGAACGGTCGTCGAGATCGTCGTGTCGCGCGGCAAGAGCGTTCCGTCGAGGGGTGCGTCGCCGGTCCATTTGCTGTAGCCGGCGATCTGCGACGTCGCCGCCGCGACGGTCGCCGAGCCGCCCAGGTGAATCGGCACGCGGTAGAGCACGGACGGCTGACCGAAGTTTCCGTCGATGCCGTACGTCGTGAGCGCCGGGTCCTGATACGCGGACACGGAGTGCGACGCGTTCGTGTCGTACTCCTTGTTGACCTCGACGGCGACGACGTAGTCGCCCGCAGGCAGCGACGACGGGATTCGCCACGTGCGCGTGTACGGCTGGCCGTACGCGGGCGTCGCCGCGGCGATCGCGTCGAGGTCGTTCATCGACGCGTAGCTCGCGGCGCTGACGTTGCACGTCGCGAGCGTCCCGCCCGAGACGTCGCAGTCACTGTTCGTGAACATCGTGAGGTCATTGCGCGGCGGGTAGTACTCCTGCGTCGCGGGCTCGAGCTTCCCCTTCGCACTGTTGAAGAACGGTGACGGACAGGTCACGACGTCGACGGACAGGTTCACCTCGCCCGACGAAACGGGGCGGCAGAAATAGAGCTCCTTCGACGAGACCTCCTCGTGGAACCCCATCCAGCTCTCCATGTCGTCTTGCATGAACGCCGCGGGATACAGCTTGCCGCGCGCGTAGGCCCACAGCGGCAGCGACATCCAGCGCTTGCCGTACGGGAACTTCGGGCCCGAGCGAAAGTTCCAGATGCCGGGGCGATTGCCGAGCCCGCGCGACGCCGTGAGAGACGTCACCATGAGCGTGTCGACGAGCGTGTGGTCGGCGGTCTCGAGCCACACGGCGATCTGCGGCCCGAAGTCGAGGTGCTCGAGCGTCTGTCCGCACGCGCCGCCGTTCGGGTGATAGCAGTCGGGCTGGAACGTGTACGCGAGTTGATTGCACGCGCCACCGTCGGCGCGCGGCGCTCGCGCGACGGCCAACCAAGCGACGACGAGCGCGGCGGAAAATAGTAAGAAGCGAGGGCGCACGACCAAGGACCGTATCTTGGCCTCTGGTGGCGCGCGAGCGCAAGGCAACCGCCCCGCTGCCCGTGCATCGCAGTACATTCTGCGCATGCGCATCGGGATCGACGTCGGTGGAACCAAGATCGAGGGCGTCGCGCTCGGCGACGACGGCGTCGAGCGGGCGCGACATCGCGTCGCGACGCCACAAGCCTACGACGACGTGCTCACCGCCGTCGTCGCGCTCGTGGGGCACCTCGAGAGCGAGACGGGCACGCGCGGCAGCATCGGCATCGGGACGCCGGGGTTCCTGCAGCCCGGCCGTGGGCTCATGCGCAACTCGAACCTGCAGGCGTTGAACGATCGCCCGCTCGATCGCGATCTCGCCGCAGCCCTCGGCCGTCCCGTGAAGCTCGACAACGACGCGTCGTGCTTCGTGCTGTCGGAGGCCACCGACGGCGCGGCGCGCGTCATCGCGGGCACCAGGCGTCCCGACGTCGTCTTCGGCGCGACGCTGGGGACGGGCGTCGGCGGAGGCATCGCGATCGACGGACGCGTCCACTCGGGCGCGAACGGCGCCGCCGCCGAGTGGAGCCACACGACGCTGCCCTTCCTGCGCGACGGTGAGTCACCTTCCTATCGCTGCTTCTGCGGGCACCCGAGCTGCATCGAGGCGTTCGTCTCGGGGCGCGGCCTGTCGGGCGCGTACCGCGAGGCGACGCGCGAGGATCTCGATGCGCCCGCGGTCGGCGCGCGTGCCGTCGCTGGCGACCCGCGCGTCATCGTGCTCGGCGGCGGCGTCTCGAACAACACGC
>DATAZS010000274.1:0-11580 GCA_036271915.1 Polyangia bacterium | reverse complement strand
GTGGCGGATTTTGAGTCCGCTGCGTATACCGTTTCGCCACTCCGGCTCTGAGGGGCTGACCGACGAATCGTACCCTCGATGCGCCCCTCGCCGCCGAGAATTTTGTCCGTCGTGGCGTTCAAGTCAATCGTCACGGCGCCGACGGCGACCAGACGCTCGCATAGGGCGTGACATCCGCGGCGACGGTTCCAGAATGTCGGCATGTTCCCGCGGGTGCTGTCCTTCACGTTCTCGACGTTGACGACGTTGTTGCTCGTCGTCGACGCGCCCGCGGCCGTGCCGCTGTTCCTGTCGATGACGGCCTCGGACTCGGCGGCGTTCAAGCGCAGCACGGCGCTGCGCGCTGCGATCGCCGCCGCCGTCGTGCTCGCGGCGTTCGCTGCGCTCGGCACCGCGATCTTCCGCGTGCTGGGCGTCTCGCTGGGGGCCTTTCGGATCGCGGGTGGGGTGCTTCTTTTTCTTCTCGCGGTCGACATGCTGCGCGCGGAGCGCTCGCGTCAGCGCACGTCGCCCGAAGAGGAGGCCGAGGGCGTCGGTCGCCCCGACGTCTCGATCTTTCCGCTCGCGATCCCGATGCTCGCGGGCCCGGGCGCGACGTCCACCGTCATGGTGCTCGTGTCGCGCGCCGAGCGCGTCTGGCAGTACGCCGTCGTGTTCGGCACGATCGCGCTCACGTCGTTCGTGTCGTACCTGCTCCTGCGCGGCGCCGTCCACGTCGAGCGGCGCCTGGGGCAGACGGGGTTGAACGTCATCCAGCGCGTCATGGGGCTCATTCTCGCGGCGACGGCCGTGCAGTTCGTCGTCGAGGGCGTGTCGAACGTCCTGCCCACGATCGTGAGCAGCTTGCGCGGCTGAGGCGACGGCTCAGCGCGCCGCTTGTTCGATGAGCGCGACGAGCGGCGCGAGCGGCGCGACGTCGGCGTCGGTCAACCCGAAGCGCTGCGCGAGGTAGTGGGGCTCGTTGTAGCTGAGCCACGTCGCGCCGGCGTCGTCCTGCCACGCGAGCGCCTTGAACGGCAGGTCGATGGCCGAGATGGGGGCCGCGCGCATGATCGGCGTGCCGCCGCGCGGATTGCCGAAGATCAGCAGCTCGCTGGGCGGCATCGTGAGGCCGACGCCCGTGGCGCCCGCGGCGTGATCCAAGCGCGCGAAGATGGTGACGCCGTGCGCGCGCAGCGACTCTTCGAGCCGGTCGAGCGTCTGCCCGACCGGGTGCTGACTGGGACGTGTCACGATCCCCTCGGCCGCCGGGTTCATGACGGAATCTTACCGCCGCCGAGGACGCGCGCCAGGCGCGCGCCTCGGCGTTCCGGTCGCGCTACTTGATGAAGAGGATCTCTTGGAACGTCGGCAGCGGCCACAGATCGTCGTCGACGATGGCCTCGAGGCCGTCGGCGGCCTCGCGCACCTTCAGCATGGCCGGCAGGACGGCCGTGCAGAAGTGCTTCGCCTCGGCGAGCGCGTCGGCGGCGCCGTGGTGAGACGTCGCCGTCGCGAGCCCGCTCAGGCTCGCCTCGAGCTTGGCGACGAGCTCCGTCACCTGCTTGAGCACCGTCGTGTCGGGCGTGATGCCCGCCTCTTTGAGGGCCGTCGCCGTCTTGGCCAGCTCGCGCTGGTAGTGCGCCGCCGCCGGGTAGATCGTCGTCTTCCCGATCTTCGTCGTGAGGTTCGCCTCGACGTTCACCGTCTTGCAGTACTGCTCGAGGTACGTCTCGTAGCGGCCGTGGAGCTCACGCGGCGACAGGACCTTGTACTTGTCGAACACCCCGATGACCTCCTTCGTCTCGAGGACGGGGAGGGCGTCGACGGCCGTCTTGAAGTTCGGCAGGCCGCGCTTCTCGGCCTCCTTGTGCCACTCGGCCGAGTAGCCGTTGCCGTCGAAGCAGACGGCGCCGTGGTCCTTGACGATCTCGGCGAGGACGTCCTGGATGGCAACGTTGAGCTTCTTGCCGCTCGCGACGGCCGTCTCGAGCTTGGTTGCGATGACGTCGCACGACTCGGCGATGATCGTGTTGAGGGCCACGAGCGGGTCGCCGATCGACTGGCTCGAACCCACGGCGCGGAACTCGAACCGGTTGCCCGTGAAGGCGAACGGGCTCGTGCGGTTGCGGTCGCCGGCGTCGCGCGGGAGCTTCGGCAGCGAGTCGACGCCGATCTCCATGACGCCGCCCATCTTCGACGACTTGGCGCCGCCCGTCTTGATCTGCTCGAAGACGTCGGTGAGCTGCGAGCCGAGGAAGATCGAGATGATCGCGGGCGGAGCCTCGTTGGCGCCCAGGCGGTGGTCGTTCGCCGCCGTCGCGATGACGGCGCGCAGGAGGCCGGCGTACTTGTGCACGGCGCGGATGACGGCGCCGCAGAACACGAGGAACTGCGCGTTCTCGTGCGGCGTTTGGCCCGGATCGAGGAGGTTGCCCTCGGTCGAGCTGCCGAACGAGAAGTTGACGTGCTTGCCCGACCCGTTGACGCCCGCGAAGGGCTTCTCGTGCAGCAAGCAGACGAGGCCGTGCTTCTCGGCGACCTGCTTGAGCATGACCATGACCATCTGCTGGTGGTCGGACGCGAGGTTCGCGCTCTCGAACACGGGCGCGACCTCGAACTGGCCCGGCGCGACCTCGTTGTGGCGCGTCTTCACGGGGACGCCCAGCTTGAAGAGCTCACGATCGGTCTCCATCATGAACGCCATGACGCGCTCGGGGATCGTGCCGAAGTAGTGATCCTCGAACTCCTGGCCCTTGGGCGGCTTCGCGCCGAAGAGCGCGCGGCCCGCGTTCAGCAGGTCGGGACGCGCGTAGAAGAAGTTCTTGTCGATGAGGAAGTACTCTTGCTCGGCACCGGCGTACGAGACGACCGTCGAGGTCTTCTCGTGGCCGAACAGCTTGAGGATGCGCGTGGCCTGCGTGTTGAGCGCCTGGCCCGAGCGCAGCAGCGGCGTCTTCTTGTCGAGCGCCTCGCCCGTCCACGACACGAAGGCCGTGGGGATGCACAACGTCGTGCCGCTGGGCGACTCGATGAGGTAGGCCGGGCTCGTGATGTCCCACGCCGTGTAGCCACGCGCCTCGCTCGTCGCGCGGATGCCGCCGTTGGGGAAGCTCGAAGCGTCGGGCTCGCCCTGGACGAGCGTCTTGCCCGCGAACTCGGTGATGGCGCCGCCCTCGCCGTCGGGCGAGAGGAAGCTGTCGTGCTTGGCCGCGCTCACGCCCGTGAGCGGATAGAAGACGTGCGCGTAGTGCGTCGCGCCCTTCGACAGCGCCCACGCCTTCATCGCCGCGGCGACGACGTCCGCGATCTTCGGATCGAGCGTCGAGCCCGTGTCGATCGTCTTCTTCAACGACTTGAAGACCTCCTTCGGAAGGTGCGACTTCATTGTCGCGAGGCCGAAGACGTTCGTGCCAAACAGCGATGCCGCCGGCGTCTCCTTGTAGTCGAGCGGAGCGCCCGTGTGCTGGTAGTTCGCCGCTGCCGTGACCGCCGCTCGCCGAGCCGTGGATCCACTCATGATGATTTCCTGTCCTCCGCTAGGGTGAAAACGACTGAATCGATGACCTACGACTTTTAGCTCGTTTGGGGACTCTGGCGACAATGGTTTTTGCGCCTTTTTGACGTCTTTTCGTTCGCGCGGCGCGTAGGTGACGGGCGCGGATCCGCCATGTTGCCGGCGTGTTTCCAACGTTTTTCGGGCTTAACACCCGGGCCCAACCGTCAGGCGAGCGCTTGCGTCTCGATGGCGTTCAGGAAGCGCTGGGGCGAGCGAAAGAGATCGGGCGCCGCGGCGATCGACAGCTGGCCGAGGGGGCTCGTCTGTCGGCCGAGCGCGCACTGAAGGTAGACGGCTTCGCGCAGCAGCGGCTCGAGATCGAGGCGGCGGCGCTTGTCCCAGTCGGCGTCGCTGAGCGCGTCGCGCACGACGGCCGCCTCGAAGTCGATGAGGATCGGCTCGAGCGGCGCGGGGCACACGATGCAGTTGTGCAGCTCGGCGTCGCCGTGCGCGAGGCCCCCCGCGTGCAGCGCCAGGTGCTGCGCGAGCAGCTCCTCGGCGAGCCGCCACAAGCCGGCCGCCGCCGCGAGCGGCAACTTCTGCGCCTTCGCGATGTTGTTCTCGGGCGGCTCGCCGCCGAACGGTGTCAGGCGCGCGAACGACTGACCGGGGATGAGGCAGGCGCGCATGACGTTGGCGCCACAGCCGATGGGCGGCGGCGTCGTGCAGAGCTCGGACGCGCGCAGGTGCCGATCGAACTCGACCTGCGGGTCGCCGTGCATCCGCCCAGGGAAGTAGGTCTTTCGAAAGTGAAAGGGATAGGTGTTGGCGGCGGCGTGCGCGCGTCGCGTCTCCTCGCCCGCGATGACGAGCTCGGCGGACATGAGCGGCAGGCCGTTGGCTTCGCGGTGCACGAGCTCGCGCACGACGAAGTCCTGGCGCGCGGGCTTTGCGATCATGAAGAGTAGCTCGCTCGCCAGACGAACCGTGTGTCGCGGGGACACGGCGATCAGGCGAGCGTCATCCATTTCGTTCGCCAGTATATTCGATGTGCGCACGATGCGATTCCCGACCCTCTACGAGATCAACACGCGCGTCTTCTTACACGAGCGCGGCGTCGCGCTCGAGCGCGCCGCCACGCTCGACGACGTGCCGGACGAGGCGCTCGCCCAGATCGCGGCGCGCGGCTTCTCGTGGATCTGGTGGCTCGGCGTCTGGCAGACGGGGCCGCTGGGCGAGGCCGAGGCGCGACGTCACGCCGGGCTGCGCGTCGAGCTCGTGCGCGCGCTGCCCGATCTCGTCGACGCCGATATTGTCAGCTCGCCGTTCGCCGTGCAGGCGTACGACGTTCACCGCGACTTCGGCGGCGACGACGCGCTCGCGCGGCTGCGCGCGCGCATGGGTGAGCACGGCCTGTCGCTCATGCTCGATTTCGTGCCCAATCACGTCGCGCTCGATCACGCGTGGGTGTTCGACCACCCCGAGTATCTCGTTCAGGGCGACGCCGCGGATCTGGCGCGCGCGCCGCAGAACTACGCGCGGCTGCCGACGCGCGGCGGATCCATGATCTTCGCGCACGGGCGCGATCCGGGCTTCGACGGGTGGACGGACACCGTGCAGCTCGACTACCGGCACGCAGGGCTGCGCGCCGCGCAGCGCGCCGAGTTCGCCCGCGTCGCCGGGCGCTGCGACGGCGTCCGCTGCGACATGGCGATGCTGCTCGAGCCCGACGTGTTCGCGCGCACGTGGGCCGATCGCGCGCCGCCGACCGACGGGACGCCCGTCATCGACGAGCCGTTCTGGCCGTCCGCGATCGCCGACGTGAAGCGCGCGTCGGCCGCGTTCACGTTCCTGGCCGAGGTGTACTGGGATCTCGACGCGCGGCTGCAGGCGGCCGGCTTCGACTTCACGTACGACAAGCGCTTTTACGATCTGCTGCGCGCGGGGGCCGCGGCTCCCGTACGCGCGCGCCTCGCCGTCGAGCCGAGGCTCCGCGATCGGGGCGCGCGCTTCGTGGAGAACCACGACGAGGCGCGCGCGGCCGCGGCGTTCGAGCCCGAGCAGCACCGCGCGGCCGCGACGTTGACGTTGACGTCACCGGGGTTGCGGCTGGTGCACGAGGGCCAGCTCGAGGGACGGCGCGCGCGCGTGCCCATGCAGCTGCGACGCCGCGCGCCCGAGCCCGTCGACGACGGCGTGCGCGACTTCTATGCGCGCCTGCTCGCCGTCGCCGGGCGACCGGTCACGCACGAAGGGCAGTGGGCGGCGTGGCCTTGCCGCGCGGCTTGGGACGGAAACGCCACGCACGATCAGCTCGTCGTCTCGACGTGGGAACACGGCGATGAACGCTTGCTGATCGTCGTGAACTACGGCGCCGCGCGCGCGCAGGCCAAGGTGACCATCGGGCTGCCGGCCCTCGCGGGGCGCGCGTGGCTCCTCGACGATCAAATCAGCGACGTGTGCTATGAGCGCGCGGGCGACTCGCTCGTCGGGGACGGCCTCTACGTTGATGTCCCGGCGTGGGGATGTCACGTCTTCGTCGTTCGCGCGGGCGCGTGAGGCCTTCTCATTCGTGCGAACATGCGTAAAAGGAGAGGGGAGGAGGTCCACATGCTGGCAGACAAAGACGTGATCGCGACGGTGGCGGTGAAGGATCTGGCGGTGGCGCGTAAGTTCTACGAAGGCACGCTGGGCTTGAAGGTCACGAACGCCGAGGGCGCGGAGGCGCTGACCTTCGCGAGCGGAAAGGCGCAGCTCATCGTGTACCGCTCGCAGTACGCGGGGACGAACAAGGCGACCGCGCTCAACTGGAACGTCGGCGACGCGATCGAGAAGATCGTCGCGGCGCTCGGTGACAAGGGCGTGAAGTTCGAACACTACGATCTGCCCGGCCTCACGCGCGCCGGCGACCTGCACGTCATGGGAAGCTCCTTCAAGACGGCGTGGTTCAAGGATCCGGACGGCAACATCATCGCCCTCATGGGCGGCTGACGATGGGCGCCGCGACGACGTCGGACGTTTTGGTGATCGGCTCAGGGCAGGCGGGTGTGCCGCTCGCGGCGCGGCTCGCGGCGGCGGGGAAGAGCGTCGTCGTCGTCGAGCGCGGCCACGTGGGCGGCACGTGCGTCAACGCGGGGTGCACGCCCACGAAGACGCTCGTCGCGAGCGCGCGCGCCGCGCACGTCGTCCGCACGAGCGCGCGGCTCGGCGTGCGCGCGAGCGAGATCACCGTCGACTTCGCGGCCGTGATGGCGCGCAAGGCCGACATGGTGAGGCGTTGGCGCGCGGGCTCCGAGAAGCGGCTCACGACGACCGAGCGGCTGCGGCTCGTGCGCGGGCACGCGCGCTTCGTGGCGCCCCGCGCCGTCGAGGTGAACGGCGACCGCTTCGAAGCGACGAACGTCGTCATCAATGTCGGCGCGCGGCCCGCCGTCCCCGCGCTCACGGGGATGGGCAACGTCGATCACCTGACGAGCACGAGCGCGCTCGAGCTCACGGAGCTGCCGCGGCGGCTCTTGATCCTGGGCGCGGGCTACATCGCGTGCGAGCTGGGGCAGATGTTTCGCCGGCTCGGCGCCGAGGTCGTGTTGGTCGCGCCGTCGGCGCGCCTGCTGCCGCGCGAGGACGCGGCCGCGTCGGAGGCGCTCGCGGGCGTGTTCCGCGCCGAGGGGATCGAGCTCGCGCTCGGCCGTCGCGCCGTCGAGGTCGCGCGCGCGGGCGGCGAGATCGAGCTGCGCCTCGAAGGTGGCGCCACGCAGCGCGGGACCCACCTGCTCGTCGCGACGGGACGCACGCCCAACACGGGCGATCTCGGTTGCGCCGCGGGCAACGTCGCGCTCGATGCGCAGGGCCACGTCGTCGTCGACGAGCGCTACGAGACCTCCGAGCGCGGCGTGTTCGCCGCGGGCGACTGCGTGCCCGGGCCACAGTTTACGCACGTGTCGTGGGACGATCACCGCGTGCTCTTCGACCTGCTCACGGGGCGCCCCGCGCGCAAGCGCACCGATCGCGTCGTGCCGTACACCGTCTTCACCGACCCGCAGGTCGCCGGCGTCGGGATCACGGAGGCGACGGCGCGTGAGCGTGGCTTCGAGATCGAGGTCGCGACGATGCCGTTCGGCAACATCGCGCGCGCGATCGAGACCGACGAGACGGCCGGCGTCGTCAAGATCGTGCTCGACGCCAAGATGGAGCGCCTCTTGGGCGTCACCGTCGTGGGCGCCGACGCCGGCGCGCTCATTCACGTGTTCAGCGTGCTCATGCAGGCGGGCGCATCGGCGCGCGCCATCGTCGACGGTGAGTTCGCGCACCCGACGTTCGCCGAGGGCCTGCAGACGGCGCTCATGAAGCTGCCGCGCTACGCGCTCACGTGAGCGTCACGGCTTCACGGTGACGGGCCACCCCTCCTCTTCGTGCCACGCCGCGATCGACTTCTTGGGGTAGCGCGGGAACGTCGCGCCGTGCGCGAGCATCCAGGCGGGCACCCAGCTCGGCCTATAGCGCGTCATGATCGAGATGGGGTGCTTCGGCTCGGGCAACGGCGTATCGATCGCGGCGACGTTGGGCCACACGCCGTCGGGCCAGCGATCGTCGATGAGGTAGAGGTGCGTGCCGCACGCGCCGCAGAACCAGCGCGCGGCCTTGCTGGTGACGGTGGCCTTCTTCGGCTCGCGGATGCGGGCGTGGTAAGAGCGCAGGGCGCCTTTGCCCTTGGCGATCTTCAACGTGGCGCGGATGCCCATGACGTTGCTGCCGAACGCGGCGCCGCCCGTCTTGCGGCAGATCGAGCAAAAACAAAACATGAACGGCACGGGCGTCTCCGATTCGACCGAGAAGTGGACCTTGCCGCACTGGCACGAGCCGGCCAGGCGGGCGCGGCGCTTCGACATCGATTTGGGCATGCGAGAATTATGAGACCTTCGCGCGGCCGCGTGAGGCGATGACGATGTTGCCCCCCATTTTACAGCTCGCGTCGGTGACGAAGCGCTTCGGTGGCGTCGAGGCGCTCGCAGAGACCACCCTCGACGTCGCGACGGGGCGCACGACGGTGCTGCTCGGTCCGAGCGGCTGCGGCAAGACGACGGCGCTGCGCCTCATGCTGGGCCTCGTGCGCCCCGACGGCGGGCAGGTGCTGTTCAGGCAGCGCGCGCTCGATCCGGAGGCGCTGCGCGCGGCGCGGACGCAGATGGGGTACGTCGTGCAGGACGGCGGACTGTTCCCGCACCTCACGGCGCTCGACAACGTTCGGCTCATGGCGCGCCACCTGCGCTGGCCCGACGCGCGCATTCGGGCGCGCGTCGCGGAGCTCGCCGCGCTCGTGCGGCTTGCCGACGACGCGCTCGCGCGGTTTCCCGGCGAGCTGTCGGGCGGGCAACGGCAGCGCGTCGCGCTCATGCGCGCGCTCATGCTCGAGCCCGAGCTGCTGTTCCTCGACGAGCCGCTCGGCGCGCTCGACCCGCTCGTGCGCGCCGACCTGCAGGACGATCTCGCGGGGATCTTCCGCCGGCTCGAGAAGTCGGTCGTGCTCGTGACGCACGATCTCGCGGAGGCGGCGCTCTTCGGCGACGTGCTCGTGCTCATGCAGGACGGCCACATCGCGCAGCGGGGCACGCTCGACGATCTCGTGGCGCGGCCCGCGTCGCCGTTCGTGACGCGCTTCGTGCGCGCGCAGCGCCGCCTCGACGTCGACGTGAAGGCGTGAGGCGCGCCGGTGCTCATACGCTCGTCGTCGCGCTCGCGTGCGTCGTCGTCACGTGCTTCGCCGCGCGCGACGCGCACGCGGGGACGAAGCTGCGCGTCGCCTCGAAGGCCTTCACGGAGTCGGTGATCCTGGGCGAGATCGTCACGCAGCTCGAGCGCTCGTCGGGCGTCGAGGTCGAACTGCGCGCGGGGCTCGGCGGGTCGCGCCTCGTCTGGGACGCGCTCGTGAGCGGCGCCGTCGACGTCTACCCCGAGTACACGGGCACGCTCGTCGACGAGATCTTGAGCGGGCAGGGCGGTGACGCCTCGCTCTCGCGCGCGCTCGCCGCGCACGGCGTCGGCATGACGGAGCCGCTCGGCTTCAACAACACCTACGCGCTCGGCGTCCGCGCGGCGCGGGCGCGCGACCTCGGCATCAGCAAGGTGTCTGACCTGCGCGCGCACGCAGACCTGCGCTTTGGCTTCAGCAACGAGTTCATGAGCCGCCACGACGGCTGGCCCGGCCTGCAGCGGCGCTACGAGCTGCCGCAGACGAAGATCCAGGGGCTCGACCACGCGCTCGCGTATCGGGCGCTCGCGAGCGGCGACATCGACGTCACCGACGTCTACACGACCGATCCCGAGATCGCGCGCGACGCGCTCGTGTTGCTGCAGGACGACCGGCGCTTCTTCGAGCGGTACGACGCCGTCTTGCTCTATCGACTCGACATCGATCCCGCGGCGCTCGCGACGCTGAGGCGCCTGCAGGGGCGCATCGACGCGCGCACGATGCGGACGCTGAACACGCGCGCCCAGCTCGATCACGTCCCGCAGGCCGACGTCGCGGCCGGCTTCCTGCGGAGCGCTTTCGGCGCCGTCGCCAAGCGCGAGGTCACGGGCGCGCCGCGCATGATCCTCGCGCGCGTCGTCGAGCACCTCGAGCTCGTGGGCGCGTCGCTGCTCGTCGCGATCCTCCTCGGCGTGCCGCTCGGGATCCTCGCGGCCAGGCGGCGCCGCGCGGGGCAGGTCGTGCTCGCCGTCGTGGGCATCATCCAAACGATGCCCACGCTCGCGCTGCTCGTGTTCATGATCCCGCTCTTCGGGATCGGCGCCTTCCCCGCCGTCGTCGCGCTCTTCCTCTATAGCTTGCTGCCCATCGTGCGGAACACGCACGCGGGGCTCGTCGGCGTCTCGGGCGCCCTGCGCGAGTCCGCCGAGGCGCTGGGCCTCCCGCGCGGCGCCGTGCTTCGCCTCGTCGAGCTGCCCCTCGCGAGCCCCCTCATCCTCGCGGGCATCAAGAGCGCGGCCGTCATCAACGTGGGCACGGCCACGCTGGGCGCGCTCATCGGCGCGGGCGGCCTGGGCCAGCCCATCTTCACGGGCGTCCGCCTCGACGACGTCGGCCTCATCTTGCAGGGCGCGATCCCCGCGTCGCTGCTCGCGCTCGCCGTGCAGGGCGCCTTCGAGATCGTCGAACGGTTCGTCGTGCCGCGCGGGCTGCGCTGACCGTCAGTCGAGCGGCACGCGCGCGAGGTGCATGCCGTACAGGCGCGCCTCGTCGGTCCAGCTCGTCTCGGGCACGAAGCCCGCGCGCTCGAAGAGCGCGCGCACGCGCGCGTCGGTCAGCTTGTAGCTCGACTCGGTGTGGATGCGCTCACCGGCCGCGAAGTCCACGCGCGCGCCGACCGCGTCGATGACGACGCGTTGGGCGACGGTGCTCTCCAAGAAGAGCTCGAGGCGCGACGCGCGCGCGTTCCACCTGACGACGTGACGGAAGCGATCGAGATCGAAGGTGGCGCCGAGCTCGCGGTTGAGGCGCACGAGCATGTTCTTGTTGAAGCGCGCCGTGACGCCCGCGGCGTCGTCGTAGGCGGGCAGCAGCAGCGCCGGGCTCTTGCGGCGATCGACGCCCATGAGGAAAGCGTCGCCCGGGGCCAGATGACGGCGCACGGCCGCGAGCAGCTCGACGGCGCCGCGCGGGTTGTAGTTGCCGACGTTCGACCCGAGGAACAGCACGAGGCGACGGCCGCCCACGGGCCGCCGCAGGAAGCCCAGCTCCTCGGGATAGCGCGCGACGGCCGGGCGGACCTCGACGTGGCGCAGATCGCGCAGCACGAGCGCAGCCTGCGCGAGGGCCGCGGGCGAGACGTCGACGGGCACGTAGCGCGCGCGCGTCTTCTGTCCGCGCAGCGCCGCGAGCAGCACGCGCGTCTTCGACGCCGAGCCCGCGCCCAGCTCGACGATCTCGCGCGGATGGCCGGCCGCCTCGAGCATGGCTTCGGCGTGCGTCGTGAGGATCGCGTGCTCCGTGCGCGTGAGGTAGTACTCGGGCAGGCGCGTGA
The DNA here is from genome assembly GCA_036271915.1 of Polyangia bacterium. GTDB lineage: Bacteria > Myxococcota_A > Polyangia > Fen-1088 > Fen-1088 > DASZFV01. The sequence goes on along the minus strand of DATAZS010000274.1, from coordinate 81 downwards.
TGTCCTCGAACAGCGCCGAGCCGTCGTCGTCGTAGAACAGCCACGGCGGCAGGCGCTTGCGCTTGCGCAGCAACCCCGCGC
>DATAZS010000273.1:0-1657 GCA_036271915.1 Polyangia bacterium | reverse complement strand
GCCGGGGCCCTTCGTCTTGTCGAGGTAGGGATCGATCGACAACCGCAGACGGTTGACGCCCACGGCGCCCTCTTGAAGCGCGATGACGCTGCCGCCGGGCAGAGGCGCCAGCACATTGGTCGCGACGTCGAACGGCACGATGAAGGGCGCGTTCGCGAGCCCGACGTAGACGCGTCCGCCCTCCGGCACGAGCGCGATCGGACCGACGCCCAGCGGCGGCACCACGACGCTCGACGCGATCGGCGTCGCGGGCGTTCCCGCGTCCACGGCCGCGCCGTCGCCCACGCCCACTTGGTCGAGCGACGCATCCGCGCCCGCTTCGCTCGCGTGCGCATCGATGTTGCCGCCAGCGTCCAGGGCTGCGCTCGCGGCGCCGTCGACGTTCGCGGCCGGCGCCGTCGAGGCGCAGTCGGTGATGGGACAGACGGGCGCGGTGCCGTCGGGGATCGGCTCGAGGACGACGCTGCTGCCGTCCGCCGTGCGGCGGACGTAGGCGGCCTTCGCGATCGTTCCGCTCGGCATGTCGAGGAGCGTGATGAGGTCACATGACGGGAAGGTCACGATGGCCTGCCAGCTCCACGCGGCGTCGCAAACGTTGGGCGGGATCTGCTCGGGAGTGTGCAACGTCCCGCGCGGCAGGAAGGCCACCTCGCCCGGCAACACGTGCAGCGCGACGCCCGACTTCGTCCTGGGAATGACCGTCGTCGTGACCGTGGGGTTCGCGGCCGCCCGCGAGACCGTCGGGTTATCGGTCGAGAACGTCGGCGCGAGCAGCGCCGCGGGATCGACGAGGGAGAGGTCGCACGAGCCATGATTGGCCGTCACGAGGCGGCACCCGTCGTCGCTCGCCACGATCTGCGTGGGCAACACGCCGAGCGGCAGCGTGTTGTACCCGGCGTTCTGCGGGTCGAGGTTGACGAGCTTCCACGTGTCGGCGTTGATGACGGACAGATCGCCGCTCTCGCTGTTGGGCAGGAACGCGTAGGTGCGATGAGGCAGGTTGGTCGTCGATTCCGTGCCGCCACGCGGGTGGCAGTCGCGCATGGGGAGACCCGTCAAGACGGTTCCCGTGTTCGCGCCCGCGTCGTGGTCCGCGCCGGCGTCGCCGCCATCGGTCGAGGACGCGGGTCCCCCGGTCGTCGTGCCCATGCACACGAACGCGACGTCGGTCGGGCGGTTGAAGTCGCGCGACGGCAGAGGGATGGGCTGCGACGTGCACGATGCAACGAGCGCGAGGGTGAGCGCCGACAGACCGACCTTCGTGAAACGCGAGCGGCTCATCGTGGCACCAAGCTCGGGAAGCCGAAGCGCTGGATGACGTGGTACTGCGTGATGCTCCCCGGCGTCAGATCGAGGACGGCGACGTCGTTGAGCGTGAACCCGACGATGAACGCCAGCTTCTGCCCTGAGGGCGCCTTCGCCGTGGGGACCGACGACGCGAAGGCGAGGCCGGCTGGGCCGCGACCCGAATCGATCACGGTGACGAGGCGCGGGATCGATGGGTCGAAGACGTAGATCTGCCCCGCGTCGAAGCACGTCACGTAGAGGCGCAGCCCCTCCCCTGCGTCATACGACTGCAGGAATGTTGGCGACGTGCAGGTCTCGAGGATGTCGCTAGGGAAGTTCGGAGAGCCGGTCGGGGCGTTCGACATGTCGA
>DATAZS010000272.1:0-11084 GCA_036271915.1 Polyangia bacterium | reverse complement strand
GAGGTCATCTTTCGCGGCGACTTCCGCGCGCGTGTGCCGTTCGCCGAGATCAAGAGCATCGCCGTCAAGGGTGACAGCCTCACGTTGAAGTGGCCCGGCGGCTTGCTCGCGCTCGAGCTCGGCGCGGCCGCGGCGGGACGGTGGGCCGACAGGATCGAGAACCCGCCCAGCCGCCTCGACAAGCTCGGCGTCAAATCCGGCGCGCGCGTCGCGCTCGTCGGCAGCTTCGATTTCGATGATGCGTTCGAAGGGGAGCTCGCGAAGCGCGGCGCCGTGCTCACAACCAGAGGCGCGGTCGACGTGCTGTTCTTTGCGCCCGCATCGCCCGTCGACCTCGAACGCGTCGCGACGCTCGCCAAGCGCCTTACGCCGGCGGGTGGCTTCTGGATCGTGCGCCCCAAAGGAGCTTCGACACCCATCACCGAAGGCGCGACTCGAAGCGCCGGGCTCGCGGCGAGCCTCGTCGACGTCAAGGTCGCGGCGTTTTCCGCGACGCACTCGACGTTGAAGTTCGTGATCCCTGTCGCGAACCGATAGCGCGGCTCGCTCGCTGCGCTCGCCCACACGCCGACGAGGGCTCTTATTGTAGAGAGGGCGTGAGGCGAGGCCTCCGCCCGACGGAGGGCGAGACGCGGCCCGCAGCGTGCTATGTGCCGCGATCCGCGATCCGCGGCTACTTGGGTTGCCCGGTGGCTCGATGCGAGCGCAGCGAGCAGCGCGCTCCACGACGGCGCCCCTACACCTCGAGCAGGATGCGCTCGGGATCCTCGACGCACTCTTTGCAGCGCACGAGGAACTGCACGGCCTCGCGGCCGTCGATGAGGCGGTGGTCGTACGAGAGCGCGACGTACATCATCGAGCGAATCGCGATCTGCCCGTCGACGACGACGGGCCGCTTCTGGATGGCGTGGAGGCCGAGGATGCCGCTCTGAGGCGGGTTGAGGATCGGCGTCGAGAGGAGCGAGCCGTAGACGCCGCCGTTCGAGATCGTGAACGTGCCGCCCTCGAGCTCCTTCATCGTGAGCTTGTTGTCGCGCGCGCGCACGGCGAGATCGCCCACGGTCTTCTCGAGCTCGGCGAACGAGAGGCGATCGGCGTCGCGCACGACGGGGACGACGAGGCCCTTGCCGCCGCCGACGGCCACGCCGATGTCGTAGTGGTCCTTGTAGAGGATGTCCGTGCCGCGGATCTCGGCGTTGACGGCCGGGTAGGCCTTGAGCGCGTCGATGGCCGCCTTCACGAAGAAGGACATGAAGCCGAGCTTCAAACCGTGCTGCTTCACGAAGCGGTCTTGATAGCGCTCGCGCAACGCGAGCACGGCCGTCATGTCGATCTCGTTGAACGTCGTGAGGATCGCGGCGCTGTGCTGGGCCTCGACGAGGCGGCGCGCGACCGTTCGGCGCAGGGGCGACATCGGCACGACGCGCTCGCGCGAGACGTCGACGGGCGCCGACTTATCGGCGGGGACGTCGATGAGCTCGGGAACCGCCTGCTTCGCGACGATCTCGATGGCGCCCTCGCGCGTGTCGAGGGCGCGCGCGACGTCCTGGTTCTGAACGCGTCCGCCGCGGCCCGTGCCTTTGACGTCCTTGGCGGCGAGCCCACTCTCGGCGATGGCCTTGCGCGCCGCCGGGCCCGCGCGCAGCGCGCTGGCCTCGGGCGCCGACGCATGACCGTTGCCCGACGCCGGGGCGGGCGCGCCCGCCGCGACTTGATCAATCTCCGCGATGACCTCGCCCACGGCGACCGTCTCGCCCGCCTTGCGCAGGATCTTGCGCAGCACGCCCGCGCCGGGCGACGGCACCTCGAGCGTCGCCTTCTCGCTCTCGACCTCGACGAGCGGCTCGTCGGCCTCGACGTGATCACCTTCGGCGTGCTTCCACGTCCCGAGCGTGGCCTCGCGCACCGATTCGCCGAGAGGCGGAACTTTGAGGGACAGCGACATCTAGTTCGTATCCTTTCCCATATCGATCGAGAACGCCTCGTCCATGAGGCGCGCCTGCTCGCGCTTGTGCCGCGTCGCCGAGCCGGTCGCGGGGCTGGACGATAGCGGACGGCTCACGACCGACCAAGGGAAAGATCCTTTGAGAAGCCCCGGCAGCTCGCGGTTCATGTACGGCCAGGCGCCCATGTTCTTCGGCTCCTCCTGCATCCAGATGACGGGCGTGCCGGCGGGGATGCCCGTGAGGCACTTGAGCACCTCGTCCTTGTGCAGCGGAAAGAGCTGCTCGACGCGCACGATGGCGACGTCGTGCGCCCCGCGCTCCTCGCGCGCCGCGATGAGATCGTAATAGACCTTGCCCGTGCACAAGAGCACGCGGCGCACAGTCTTCGGGTCTTTGATCGTCGCGTCGGGGATGACGTACTGGAACTCGCCGTCCGTGAAATCGGCGAGCGGCGACGTCGCGAGCGGGTGCCGCAGCAGGCTCTTGGGCGACATGACGATGAGGGGCTTGCGATAGGGCCGCAGCACCTGGCGCCGGAGCGCGTGGAAGTAGTTCGCGGGCGTCGTGAAGTTGCAGACCTGCCAGTTGTCGTGCACCGACAGATTGAGGAAGCGATCGAGGCGCGCGTTCGAGTGCTCGGGCCCCTGCCCCTCCATGCCGTGCGGCAGCAGCATGACGAGGCCACTCACGCGGTGCCACTTCGCCTCGGACGACGCGAGAAACTGATCGATGATGACCTGCGCGCCGTTCACGAAGTCGCCGAACTGCGCCTCCCAGATCGTGAGGCCCTCGGGCATGTCGAGGCTGTAGCCGTACTCGAAGCCGAGCACGCCCGCCTCGGACAGCGGGCTGTCGCGCACGTCGAACACGCCCTGCTTGTCGCGCACGTGCGCGAGCGGCACGTACTCGGCCTCGGTCTCGGTGTCGAAGAACGTCGAGTGGCGGTGGCTGAAGGTGCCGCGCCGCGAGTCCTGGCCCGACAGGCGCACGCGCACACCCTGCGCGAGCAGCGAGCCGAACGCCAGCGCCTCGCCCATACCCCAGTCGCAGGGCTTGTCGCCCGCCGCCATGGCGGCGCGCGCCTCGATGATGAGCTTCTTGACCTTCGGGTGGATGTTGAAGCCCGCGGGCACGCGCGTGAGCGCCGCGCCGACCTGCTCGACGACCTCGCGCGAGATCGTCGTCGGGACCTGCGGCGCGTTACGCTCGGCGCCGCCCGTGAGGCGCTCCCACGCGCCACCGAACGTGCTCGGGCGCGGCGGCGCCTCCCAGCGCGACGCGATCTCGAGCTCGGACTCGAGCTCGTGCCGCTTGCGCGCCGCGAGCGCGTCGGCCTCCTCGACGGAGATGGGCGCGTCACCCGCCGCCATGGGGTTCTTGCCGCTGTAGTCGAGGTAAGACGCCCTGATCGACGGCTTGCTCGCGATCGTGCGGTACATGAGGGGCTGCGTGTACGAAGGCTCGTCGCCCTCGTTGTGCCCGTGCTTGCGGTAGCACCACAGCTCGATGATCGCGTCGCGATGAAAACGCTGGCGAAAATCGACGGCGAGATCGACGACCTGGCAGATCGCCTCGGGATCCTCTCCGTTGACGTGGAAGATCGGGATCTGCAGCATGCGCGCGACGTCGGTCGCGTAGGTCGTCGACTTCGCGTGCTGCGGCGACGTCGTGAAGCCGACCTGGTTGTTGACGACGATGTGCACGGTGCCGCCCACGCGGTAGCCACCGAGCTCCGACATGTTGAAGGCTTCGGCGATGATGCCCTGGCCCGCGAACGCGGCGTCGCCGTGCAGCAGCAGCGGCAGGCAGCGCGTGCGGCCACCGTCGTTGATGCGATCCTGCTTCGCGCGCACGCGGCCCTGCACGACGGTGTTGACCCACTCGAGGTGGCTCGGGTTGAACGTCAGCGACAGGTGGACCTTGTGCGTGTCACCTTCGGCCCCCGCGACCCCTTTGAAGACACGATCGATCGAGAAGCCCAGGTGGTACTTCACGTCGCCCGAGCCCGCGTCCTCGCTCGGGTCCTGCTTGTCGAGGAACTCGCCGAAGATCTGCGAGGGCGGCTTCTTGAGCACGTTGGCGAGCACGTTGAGACGCCCGCGGTGCGCCATGCCGATGACGATCTCGACGACGCCCGAGCGCGCGGCGCGCTCGACGAGCCGCTCGAGCAGCGGGATGAGGCTCTCGGCGCCCTCCATCGAGAAGCGCTTCGCGCCCAGGAACTTGTTCTGCAAGAACTGCTCGAAGACCTCGGCGCCGATGACCTGCTCGAGCAGGCGCATGCGGTCGGCGCGCGTGAGCGCGAGGCGGTTGCGCGTGCGCTCCATGCGGTTCTGCAGCCAGCCGCGCAGCTCGATGTCGTGGATGTGGGCGAGCTCGACGCCGATCTGGCGCGTGTACGTCTCGCGCAGCAGCTCGTTGAGATCGCGCAGCGTCGTGCGATCGGGGCCCGCGACGTTCTCGCTCGAGAACACGAGGTCGAGATCCTCATCGGCGAGGCCCTGGTCCTCGAGCCGCACGGGCGCGCCCGAGCGCTTGAGCAGGCCGAGCGGATCGAGGTTCGCGTTCAGGTGGCCGAGCTCGCGGTACGCCTCGACGAGGCGCTGCACGCGCTCCGACAGCAAGCGCACCGACGTGCGGCTCGCCATGGGGTTGCCCTCGGCGATCTTGGGCGCCGACGGCGCGAAGATGCTGCGCGAGAACGCTGTCGGGGGGATCTGCGTCGCCGCCGCCTTGTCGCGGGTCGCGGCGTCCGTGGCCTGCAAGCCCTGGAAATACGTCCGCCACGCGGGATCGACCGAGGCGGGATCGCGCAGGAACTGGAAGTACAGCTCCTCGGCGAAGGCGAGGTTCGCGAGCGCGAAGCCGTTCGCCTCCTCGTGGGTCCCGTTGCTCCCGTTCGATCCGGGGCCGCCGTTGTTGCCGTCGCTTTGCGGGAGAGCGAGCGTCTCGTCTCGCGTGGGACCCGTGCCGTTCACTTTCGCGTCGATCATGTCTGCCAACCTCAACTAAGCGCGGACCGTCCAGATGTCGTGTCGTTGTCGTGTCTTCGGGATTGGGACAACTCGCTGCGCTTCGCGAGGCTGAACCCGAAGTCGTCGCGCGACATTGTATGCGACCGTCGCCCGCCGCGCGACGGGATGACGGCGAATACGCGCCTCATATCGACTGGATAGGCGGTTTCCCTGAGGGTCGCACCGGCGGGCTCAGCGCAGGGGCCCGCCGCTCATTTCACATGTAAACACGGGCCTTTGAGGCGATTGACCCGGCCTCGCCATGCCCCAAAAAAAACGGCGACCGGGCCGAAGCCCGATCGCCGAGGTGAAACCTTGCGGGGGATCGCTTAGGCGACCGCGTCCTTCGCCGCCTTCACGGGGCGCGCGCGGACGACCTTGCGGGCCGGCTTCGCCTTGAAGACCGTCGGCTCCTTCGTGAAGGGGTTGATCCCCTTGCGCGCCTTCGTGGCCGGCTTCTTGATGACGACGAGCTTCGCGAAGCCCGGCAGCAGGAAGACGCCGTTCTTCTTCAGCTCCTTGTAACCGACGGTGGCGAGCGACTCGAGGACGCTCTTGACGTCCTTCTTCGTCAGCTTGTCGGAGTTCTCGTCAGCCAGCTTCGAAATGAGCTCGGACTTGGACAGTACCTTCGCCATGCGATCTCCTCTTTTTTTCCGGCGTTTCGCCGGTTACCTGAAATTTCCGGGCATTCTGTAAGAAACGAATGACGGTGGGAAGTAAAAAAACGCCGGAAAAATAGCTAGGGCGCGTGCGCGCGGACCTTGCGCTTCGCGTTTTCTTCGGGGTTTTTCGGCGGCTTGAGCGCGGGATCGTCGTCGGCGCGATAGCCGAGCATCGTCGGCGCGTCGGCGACGGCGTAGAAGCGCAGCGCGAGCTTGTCGTCGCGATCCGTGAAGACGCGCGTGTGCAGCGTGAGCGCGCCCGGCGTCACGACGACGAGATCGAGCGGCCCGCTGCCGCGCGGCCGCTGGAGCTCGAGCGGCGCGAGGCCGAGATCCTTGCGCCCCCAAAAGACGTGGGCCTTGCGCGCCTGCTCGGAGACGAGCTTGATGGTCACGGTCTCGGAGTTGGGGTTGCTCTCGGGCGTCTCGGCGACGAGATCGTCGGGAGAAGACGGCGTCGGCGGCGCGGCCGGCGGCCCGGCGGGCGCCGCGGGCTGGGCGACGGGGACGGGCGCCACCGGCGCGTCGCGCGCGCGCGCGCACGCGAGCGGAACCAGCAGAACCGTCACGAGCATCGCTGACTTCACGGCGACTCCGCCCCGCCCGCGCGGCTCTCGGGCGAGTCGGCCTCCGCGGGGGGCTTCGACGACGCGGCGTAGGTGACGCCCGGCTTGCGCTGGTAGCCGGAGAGCGGCTTTTGACGCTCGCCCATGATGCGGCCCTCGAGCACCTCGACGGGCATGGGCGGATCGAGCTCGTAGTAGAAGCCGCGCGAGGGCAGCCGCATCTCGAAGACGTCACCCTTCGACCAGAAGTCGCGCTTGAAGCCGAGCGCGACCGATCCGAGGGTGCGCGCGTGGCGGTGCTCGAGCACGAACGAGAACATGCGCAGCGCGAGGTTGTTGTAGAGCCGGTGGCAGCCGTGCGAGAAGCGCCCGCGCAGCGACATGTAGTCGAACGAGCCGTGCGTGCGGATGCCGTTGTCGTAGTACCCGACGCCGCCGTCGGGAGCCCTGACGATCTGTTCGTGGATCGCGGCGACCAGGCCGTAGGCCGACAGGTAGCCCGGGCCCGTCTCGTCGTAGTTCGTGACCGGCACGAACATGCCGTTGACCTTCTTGATCTTGACCATGGAGCCGAGCGGCGACGATGTCGGCGGGATCCACACGGGCGTCGTCACGATGTGGCGCCACACGCGCTTGCCGACGTCGGAGCCCTTCCAGCGCAGGTACTCCTGGCCGTCGGCCGCGAGCTCCCCGCGCCACCCGCCGACCGTCGTCCGCCAGCGCACGAGCGGCACGCGCTCGCCGCGCCACTTCGTGTAGAGCGTGAAGCTCGGGAAGTTCTGGCGCGGCTGAGGCTGACGCACGCCCTTTTCGTCGTAGGGGAAGTCGTACCAAACGTCGCCGCGATCGATCTCGACCGACAGATCCATCTGGGCCGCGTGATACTCGGGCAGCGGCGGAAACTGCACGGCCGCGCGAAGCGAGCGGAAGTCGCGCGCCGCGTGGCGCTGGAAGAACGCGAGCGCGTCCTCGGGCGTCGCGAGACCGAGGCGCGCCATGACGGCGTCCGTCGCCGCCGTCGCGAGGTCGGGCACGGCGTGGCGCGCGCCGTCGCTGCCGGCGTAGGTCGCCTTCGACGAGCCGTCTTCGACGAAGCGGCCGGCATGAACGGCCCGCTCCTCGAGCACGCGGCGCAGCGCCGCGAAGTCATTCTCGAGCAGCGGCCGCGCGAGCGCCTCGAGCGAGGTGCGCTTCAGATCGGCTTGATCGAAGACCGTGTGCTCCTGCTGGAAGTCGAACATCGCCTTGCGCATGGGCGTGTCGTAGGTGCCCGCCTTGTGCTTCGCGAGATCGAGCGAGCCCTCGCAGGCGAGGCGCTTCTCGACCTCGGCGAACGCCGCCTGCTCGGCCTCGCGGCGCAGGTGCGCCTTGACGTCCTTCGCGTAGCGCGGGTCGGCCGCCGCGAGGGCCTCGAGCGTGTCGACGTTGGCCTTCACCCGCGCGGCCTCGAGGCGCACGCCGCGCGCGTGGTGCTTGGCGCGCTCCTTCTGCTCGGTCGTCGCGCCCCACGTCGTGATCTCGTCCACGGCGAGCATCTTCGCGACGTCGAAGGTCGGGTCGCACTTGCGCGCGGCGTCGGCGAGGAAGCGCTCGCGCAGCACGCCGAGCGTGGGCGGCACGCCGTACAGCTCGAGGTAGTTCTTGTCGCCGTCGAGCGGCTGGCCGTCGCCGTCGGTGCGGTTGGCGGCGAGGCCCGTGAAGACCGACCGATAGTGATTCGGGAGCACGGCGCCGCCCGGTCCCGCGCCGTCGTCGAAGATCGCCGGCGCCCAGTCGTCGCTCAGATCGACGAGCGTGAGCCCCTGCGCGCGCGCGACGTCGGCGTCGACGACGCGCTCGATGCCGCCCACGAGCTGGATCGCGCGGCGCTCGGGCGGCAAGCCGCTCGCAGCGGGCAACGCGCCCACGTCGGGCAACGGCGGCGCCGCGCGATGCACGGGAGCGGGCTTCGATGCGCCGTCGGGTGCGGCCGGCTGCGAAAAAACGATCGCGCCCGCGTCGCCGCGGCCGCCGCACGCCCCCGCAAAAAGCAGCGAAAAAGCGAGGACGTGGCGCCAGCGGGTCCAGCGAAAGACGGCGAGAAAAATCACGGGTTCGGTCATCAGGGGCCGGGCAACAATCCTGTGCGCGCGTAGAGGATCGTGCTTACTATACGCGCCCATGAGACGCACACTCACCTCCGCCTTCATGAGGGCAACTTTGACGGTCGCGAAAACGGCCGTGCTGGTGGGCCTCCTCGTCGCGAGCAGCTCCGGCACTGCGCACGCGACCGAGGTCGGCTACAACCGCACCTTCGGGTTGGGCTTCGAGCTCGGCGATCCCACGGGCATCACGGCGAAGCTGTGGGTCGCGCCCACGAACTCGCTCGACTTCGGCCTGGGCTTCTACGGCTACGGCTTCGACGATCGGTGCGGCGGGAACTGCGGCTACGGCGGTTACGGCAGCGGATCGTTCAACATGGACTACCTGTGGCAGTCGAACATCGTCCGCGGCCAAGCCCAGCTGGACTGGCACATCGGCGCGGGCGGCCGGCTGATCTGGGGCCGTGGGTGCGACGGCGACTGCATCGACATCGGCGCGCGCATGCCGATCGGCCTCGACCTCATGTTCGCGAACCCGTCGATGCTCGAGGTGTTCTTCGAGCTCGCGCCCATTCTCTACGTCGTGCACGGTCCCTACTTCGACGTCGAGGGCGCGATCGGCGTCAGGTACTACTTCTGACGTGATCCGCCACGCGCTGCCGATCGCGCGCTGGCCGACAGCCGAAGAAGCCGCACTCGCGCGGCTCTTCTCTCCCCTACCCCTCGGAAGCAAGCACGTCGCGCGCGCGCGAACGTGGGTGCCCGCCATGGTGCCGTGGCGCGCGACGGACGACGGTGAGGTCACGCCCGCGCTCGTCGACTGGTACGCGCGCTTCGCGGCGGGGCGGCCCGGCGTGCTCGTCGTCGAAGCGACGGGCGTGCGCGACGTGCCGAGCGGGCCGCTGCTGCGGATCGGCGACGATCGATTCGTGCCGGGCCTCGCGCGCCTCGTCGAGGCCGTGCGCGCCGCGAGCGGCGGCGAGACGCTCGTGCTCGTGCAGCTCATCGACTTCCTCGCGATCCGGCGCCGGCCGACGCCCGAGCGCTACTTCGGCGAGTTCCTCACGCTCGAGGCGCGGCATCGCGCGGCGCTCGCGCGGCAGACCGGTGACGCGTCGATCGATGCTGCGGCCGACGCCGAGGTCCGCGCGCGCCTCGCGGCGCTGCCGTCCGAACAGCAGCGCGCCGTGCTGTCGGAGCGCGAATGGGAGGCGCTGCAGATGGGCGCGCGCGAGCGCGTGACCGACACGCACCTGCCTCACGTCCGCGACCTGCCGCGCGCGCTGCCGCCGCTGTTCGCCGCTGCCGCGCGCCGCGCGCGCGCCGCCGGCTTCGACGGCGTCGAGCTGCACTACGCGCACGCGTACACGATGGCGTCGTTCCTGTCGGCGCTCAACACGCGCGACGACGGCTACGGCGGATCACCCGAGCAGCGCGTGCGCCTCCCGCGCGAGGTCCTCGCCGCCGTGCGCGACGCCGTCGGCGACGAGCTGATCGTCGGGTGCCGCATGCTCGCCGACGAAGCGATCGCGGGCGGCACGCCGCGCGACGAGGCCGCGGGCTTCGCTGTCGCGCTCGCACGCGCGGGCGCGGACTACCTGTCGCTGTCGGCGGGCGGCAAATTCGAGGACGCGCGCCAGCCCGCCGTGGGCCAAGCCGCCTATCCCTACACGGGCGCGAGCGGCGCCGAGACGATGCCCACCACCGTGCGCTCCGACGCGACGGGCCCGTTCGGCCGCCACCTGCCCGCGGCGGGCGCGATCCGCCGCGCCGTGCGCGACGCCGGCCTCGAGACGCCCGTCGTCGCCGCGGGCGGCATCACGACCTTCGCGCTCGCCGAGGAGGCGCTCGCGCGCGGCGACGCCGATCTCGTCGCGTCGGCGCGACAGACGCTGGCCGACCCCGACTGGTTCCAGAAGATGCGCACGGGCCGCGGCGACGAGATCCGCCGCTGCCAGCTCACGAACTACTGCGAGGCGCTCGACCAACGCCACAAGCCCGTGACGTGTCAGCTCTGGGATCACCCGGAGGGTGAAGCGCGCAGGCTCGTCGCGCCGCCTTGGTCGAGGTAGGCGACCGCGAAGACCGACGGCCTCGGCGCGTCACGAATCACTGCCCAATCAAGTTGGGGAACCGCCGACAATCCGAAGTGTCCATCTCGCACGTGGTCGAAACGTGGCCTTCCGATCGCTCCCCGACGGTTGGCTCATGATCGAGACCGAGAAGGGAACGCTCGAGATCGATCGCGGAGGGACCGTCCGGCGCTTCGATTGCGCCGTGATCCACCGCGACCCGATCTAGCTAGTTCTCTTCGTACGTCTCGACGACGGACTCGGCGTCGCCGATGTCGATCTCGCCCGTGCGATCGGGCGGCGCGGGGAGGCCGTCGATCTCGGCGCCCGCCTCCATCATCGACGGCACGGGCCCGCTCTCCTCGAACTGGCGCCCGGCATCTCCCGAAGCATTCTGCGACCGCGCCTTCCAGCGCGCGAGCGCCCTATCGAGCTCCTCGTACGGGATCATGAACGCATTGTATCGCAGACGCCGTCCGAGCGGCACGTCGCTCAAGGACGCGTGCCGAGGTCGACGGCGCGCCACACGCCGTAGGTCGATTTCCCGGCCTGCGTCACGACCTCGACGCTGGCGCCGAGCGACGGCGGCTGGGTCGCGCTCGGCGCGCACGAGCCGGAGTACGAGCTCGCGCATGACTCGCTGCCGGCCCAGCACCGGACGCTGCCGTCGGCGAGCACGGCGCAGATCGTGTGGATGCGCCATCCGCGGCGTCGGCATGGACGTCGGCCATGTCGACGCC
>DATAZS010000271.1:0-5433 GCA_036271915.1 Polyangia bacterium | reverse complement strand
TGATCTTGTCGCCGTCGGCGAGCTCACGGCGGTCGACGCGGATGCCGTTGCAGAACGTCCCGTTCGTCGAGCCCAGGTCCTCGAGGATGATCTTGTCGCCGTCCTCTTTCGTCTCGCGCACGAGCTGGCAGTGCTCGCGCGACACGCCCTCGTCGTTGAGCCGCACGGCGCACTTCGGGCCGCGGCCGCACACCGTCTTGTCGAGCTGCAGCTTGAACATCTCGCCGGCGCTCACACCGGCCAACACCACGAGGTAAGCGAGATTGCGCTTTTGTTCGCGGTCCGACTCGATGGGAGCAGCAGGCTTGGTGTGAGTCTGGTCCTTGATGGGACCGCCCGACCCATTGTCCATGCCTCATCATACCCGGGGTGAGCCGCGTTGCGCTACGGGGCCCCGCTGGACGGGAATTTCAGGCCGTGCCGCGGGTGCCGGTGCCGGGATCGATGCGCCAGCGCAGCTCGGCCAAATGGCCGGCGCCAGGCGCGTCGGGGAGGCGGAGGCGGAGCACCTCGGCCTTTCTCAGCGCCGGAAAGCGGTCCTGGCCCAGCAGCTGCCCCGCGAGGGTCGACAGGATGGGCTCGTGCGCGACGAGGGCGACCGAGTCGTCGTTCGAAAACGACGCCAACAACGTCACGAGGCGCGACACGCGCCCGTCGGGCACGAGGGCCTCGTCGACGAGCAGGCGTCCGTCGTAGCCGACGCCTGCGGCGACGATCTCGGCGGTCTGCAGCGCGCGCACGAACGGGCTGCTGATGACGAGCGTGAAGTCACCGCCGCGGCGGCGAAGCGCGCGCGCGACGCGCGCGACGGCGGCGCGTCCGCGCAGCGTCAACGAGCGCAGCTCGTCGCGGGGCGCGTCGTCGCCGGCCTCGCCGTGGCGAATCAACGTGACGCGCACCGGTCGACTGATAGTCCGATAGTTCGACGGCTCAGCCGTGCTCGGGGCTGGGCGCGTGGCCCTGATCGTCGCCGGGACCCGAGGGGGCGCCGGCGGGCTCGGGCGACGGGACGGACAGCGCGGCGGGGCCAGGGGCGGCCGTGGCGGTCTCGGCGACGGGCGCTGCCGGAACGGGTGCGGGCCCCGCGTCGATGCCGTGCTTCTTGAGCGCGGCCAGGTAGTGATCGCGCTCGGCGATCGCCGTGAGCAACCGATGCCTCATCGTGTCGTTGTTCTGCTTGAGGCGGCCGATCTCCGACAGATCGCGCTGCCGGGTCGAGTCGACCTTCGACGCGCGCCCGAACGCCTTGAGGAACTCGGCGGGCGACAGATCGGCGACGGTCGTCGCACGATACTTCCCGACCTCGGCCTTCTCGATGTACCCCTCGGCGGCGAGGCCGAGCAGCGCCTTCGACACCTGCGGCTCGCCCGCGCCGATCGCGAGGGCGATGTCGACGGGCGTGAACGCCTCGCCCGACGCGGCGAAGCGCTTGAGCTCGTCGAACAGCTCCTGCCGATCCACCTTGGCACCCGCGTCACCGCCGCTGCCGAAGGAGCTTCTACCGCTGGAAACGCCGCGTTTCACGCTCATGCGGGCCTTATACCATCAAATCAGAACGCCAGTTGCACGGCGGCGCGCACGCGGTCGTCGACGGGCGCCGACATGGCGCCGGGGGTCGACAGGTGCGTGTAGTCGACCTGCAGCTTGGCGTCGTGGCCGCGCAGGTACGCCGAGATCCCGACGCCCTCCTCGGTCGTGCGCGCGCCGCGGAGCGCGCGCTCGACGATGGTCGCGCCGTAGAGCGGCAGATCGCTGCGGCCCACGCGCGCGACGACCTGCAGGTGGTGCGGCAGCACGAAGTAGCTCGCCTGACCATAGGCGCCCCAGAAATCGCGATCGGGCGCGGCGCCGCCCGGGTGCTCGCGGCGCGCGAGCCATTCGCCCTGCACCGACGCGCCTCGGAACATCGCGCGCAGCTCGGCCGCGCCCTGCCACACGCTGACGTTGTCGACGCGCCCGTTGCCATCGGTGTCGAGCGCGGCGTCGACGATGCCAGCGCGCGCGCGGATGTCCGTGGGCACGAGCTGGTACGCGCCCGACACGCCGACGGCGAACAGCGGGTGCGGCTGACCGTCGACGTCGCCCTCGAAGACCGGCAGCGGACCGAGCGGCGCCGCGACGACGCGCGCGGCGTACGCGAGATCGACGGCGTCGCAGCGCAGGTTGTCGTCGTTCGGCGGGCACAGGCCGCGCGGTCCGTTGGTCGCGGCGACCTGATACTGGAGCCGGCCCCCGAACGGCCGCCCGAGCGCCATGACGCCCACGTCGCGCGCGCGCGTGAACGCCGCCGTGGCCTGCGCGACGTCGACGAGCTCGAGCTGCGCGTTCCAATACTGTGTCTCGAGGCCGTACGGCACGCGGAACTGGCCGGCGCGCAACGCGAGCAGATCGCCGAAGCGCCACTGCACGAACGCGTCCTTCGCGATGCCGGCCTGCGTGTCGGCGAAGTCGAGCTCGAGGCGGTACTCGAAGCGCCGGCTCACGGCGTGCCCCTCGAACAGCACCTCGGCGTGCGCGAACGCGAACGTCGACGCATCGGGGCGCGCGCGATCACCGGTCCCGGCCTTCGCGCGATCGCCCTCGTAGATCGTCTGCAGCCGCAGCTCGGGGCGCAGCATGAAGTGATCGTTGGGCGAGCGAATGACGACGCCGTCCTGCGAAAAGCGCACGGCGCCGTCGCCGTCACGCGCCGACATCCAATCGCGCGACGTGCTCGCGGCGAGCGCCTGCTGCCGCGCCTCGAGCACGTCGAGCCGCGCGCGGACGTCTTCATACGACGCGCGCTCGCGCGCGAACGCGTCGAGCTGGCGCTGCATCTCGATGAGGCGCACCTCGGCCTGCTCGGCGGCGCGCAGCGCCGCGGCCGCCTGCGCGTCGTCGCGGGCGGCGCCTTCCCGCGACGCGCCTTCCGACGACGGCGCGGTCGCGGCGGACGGCGGAGGGGCCACATCGGCCGCGCGCGCGAACGGCGACGCCGCGGCCACGACCACGAGCGCGACGGCGACGCCGCGAGCCCGGGCCCAGCGCGGCGCCCCGCTCAACGGCGCTTCCGACGCTTCGCGCTCGATTTCGTCGGGCTCGTCGAGCCGGCGGCGGGCGGACCCGACTCGGTCGCGAGCTCCGGCAGCGGGATCTCCCACAGGCGTGAGCCCGCCGGATCGCGCCGGTACTTGCGCACGAGCCCGACGAGCAGCGCGAGCCCGAAGACGCAGGACACGATGCCGATGATCTGCGACGTCGAGATGCCGTTCTTGAAAACGCTCGTCAGGTAGAGGCCGCGATCGTCGTCGTCGCGAACGATCTCGATGAGCGGCCGCAGGATGCCGTAGCCGAGCACCCACCCGAGGAACACCTGCCCCGAGAACTTGCGGTGCCGACGGATGAACATCAGCAGCAGGAACAGGAAGATGCCCGCGAGCGATTCGTAGACCTGCGTCGGGTGAACGCGCAGCGACATGTCGGCTGCGCCCGTGATGAGGTGCGCGTCGACGTGGTGCTGCCACGCCGGGCTGCCGTGCGGTCCGCCCGCCGGGAAGATCTGGTGGAGCGCCGAAGGGTTCGGCCCCGGGAAGCGAATGCCCCACGGTAGATCGGTAGGCGCGCCGTAGTCGCAGCCGAAGAGCAGGCAGCCCACGCGCGTGATGCCCGTGCCGAGCACGACCGACGGCGCGCTCACGTCGGCCCAGCGCAGGAGCTCGATGCCGCGCTTGTGGCAGCCGTACCAGCTCGCGAGGAAGCCCGCGATCATGCCGCCGTACGCGACGAGCCCGCCCTGCCACACCATGAACAGATCAAGGAAGCTCTTGGGCGACGGGTCGGTGACGAACCACAGCAGCCGGGAGCCGATGATCGACCACACGGCCGTCCACATGTAGATCGTCGCGGCCTCCTGCTCGGGGATGCCGTCCTCGCGCGCGAGGCGCATCGCGACGAACCATCCGACGATGAGCGAGGTCCCCAACATGACGCCGTACGCGTAGATGGGCAGCGGCGACCACGTGCCCGACTTCATGAAGTACAGGACGCCGGCCGCGACGCCGAAGTAGACGGGCGTCGAGGTGATCTCGAGCTTCGTCGCGCGGCGGCTGCGCCACAGGTCACGCGCCAAGCCCGCGACCGCGAGCAGGATCGCGACCGCGAGCAGGAACTTCGACGGGATGTTGACGAGTATAGGGCGCATGGGGGCGCTAACGGGCGCGCCCCACTAGATATTCCGCCCCACCCTCGGCGTCAATGCGCGAACGCGCTCCGTGCGCGTTACGTGTTTTTGGGGCCCTCGGTGAACTCCGCGTCGATGACGTCGTCCTTGCCGCCACCCTCGCCGGCCGGCGCGCCCTCACCCGTGGGAGGCACGTCCGGTCCCGCCGCCGCCGAGCCGGCCGCGCGGTACAGCGCCTCCGCCATCTTGTGCGAGGCCTTCTGCAGGCGCTCGAACGAGCTCTCGAAGACCGCCGCTTCCTTGGGGTCGCGGTTGTTCTCGACTGTGTCCTTGGCGTCTTTCAACGCCGCCTCGAGCTCCGTCTTGTCGGCGTCCGAGATCTTGTCGCGGTTGTCGTCGAGGTGCTTCTGCACCTGGAACGTCAGCGACTCGAGCTTGTTGCGCGACTCGATGGCCTCTTTGCGCTTCTTGTCTTCAGCCTCGTGCTCGGCCGCGTCCTTGACCATGCGGTCGATGTCCGCGTCCGACAGGCCCGACGACGCCGTGATCGTGATGTGCTGGACCTTGTTCGTGCCCTTGTCCTTGGCCGACACGTTGACGATACCGTTCGCGTCGATGTCGAACGTGACCTCGATCTGAGGCACGCCACGCGGCGCGGGCGGGATGCTGTCGAGGCCGAACTTCCCGAGCAGCCGGTTGTCGGCCGCCATGGGGCGCTCGCCCTGGTAGCACTTCACCTCGACCGAGCTCTGGTTGTCGGCCGCCGTCGAGAACGTCTCCGACTTCTTCGTCGGGATCGTCGTGTTGCGCGGGATGAGCGTCGTCATGACGCCGCCGAGCGTCTCGATGCCGAGCGACAGCGGCGTGACGTCGAGGAGCAGCATGTCCTTGACGTCGCCCGAGAGCACGCCCGCCTGGACCGCCGCGCCCAGCGCGACGACCTCGTCCGGGTTCACGCCCTTGTGCGGCTCCTTGCCGAAGTACTCCTTGACGAGCTTCTGCACCATCGGGATGCGCGTCGAGCCGCCGACGAGGACGACCTCGGCGATGTCCGACGGGTTCTTGCCGGCGTCAGCGAGGGCCTTCTTCGTGGGCTCGATCGTGCGCTGCACGAGATCGCCCATGAGCTGCTCGAGCTTGGCGCGCGAGAGCTTGACCTGCATGTGCTTGGGGCCGCTCGCGTCCGCCGTGAGGAACGGCAGGTTGATCTCCGTCTCGGCCACCGTCGACAGCTCGATCTTGGCCTTCTCGGCCGCCTCGCGGAGGCGCTGGAT
>DATAZS010000270.1:0-9278 GCA_036271915.1 Polyangia bacterium | reverse complement strand
CGCTGCACTACCTCGCGATCCCACCGACGGCGTTCCCCGAGGTCGTGACCCTGCTCGGCAAGTCGGGGTGCGCCGCGAACGCGCGCGTCGCGGTCGAAAAGCCGTTCGGGCGCGACCTCGCGTCGGCGCGCGCGCTCAACGACACGCTCCACCAGGTGTTCCCCGAGACGTCGATCTTCCGCATCGACCACTTCCTCGGAAAAGAGTCGGTGCTGAACCTGCTGTACTTCCGCTTCAGCAACCGCCTGCTCGAGTCGGTCCTCAACTGCGATCACGTCGACAACGTGCAGATCACGATGGCCGAGAGCTTCGGCGTCAAGGGGCGCGGCGCGTTCTACGAGGAGACGGGTGCGATCCGCGACGTCATCCAGAATCACTTGCTGCAGCTCACGGCGATCCTCGCCATGGACCCGCCCGTGGGCGACGACGTCGAGGCGGTGCGCGACGAGAAGGCGCGCGTCTTGAAAGCGATGGCGCCCGTCGACGCGGCCAAGGTCGTGCGCGGCCAATTTCGCGGCTACCTCGACGAGAAGGGCGTCGCGGCCGACTCGAAGGTCGAGACCTACGCGGCGCTCGAGGTCCGCATCAGAAACTGGCGCTGGGCTGGCGTGCCGTTCTTCATCCGCGCCGGGAAAAGCCTGGCGACAGACGTCGTCGAGGTGCGTGTGCAGTTCAAGCTGCCGCCGCACGACGTGTATCGAGAGCGCCCGCCGACGCCGGAGTATTTTCGCTTTCGTGTGAGCCCGGGCGCGAACATTCTCGCCCTCGGCGTCCACGTCCGGCAGCCCGGCGAGGCGACGGCCGACCGAGAGATCGAGCTGCTGGCCTCCGAGGCGCCTGCGCATCCGGTGTTGCCGTACGAGCGCCTGTTGGGAGACGCCATGCGCGGGGACGCGAACCTGTTCGCGCGTGAGGACTCGGTCGAGGCGCAGTGGCGCGTCGTCGAGCCTGCGCTCGAGAAGGCTGACACGCCCCAGATCTACGAGCCGGGCACGTGGGGACCCGCGGACGCCGATCAGCTACTCGCGGGATACCCCGGTGGTTGGGTCGAGCCGCCTCGCGCCTCCACGGAGTGAGGGAGAGCGCCGCCCACTGTGCGGCGCTTTCCTCGAATCGAGGCACCTCAGCGGCGACGCGCGGCCTTCGTGACGGTCACGCCGAGCGCGAACGCGCCTGCGAAGGCGCCGACGACGGCGCGGCCCGGATTCCGCTTGAGCCAGCGTGCGCCCTGCGTGCGCAGCGCCGTGAGACGCTTCTGCGCGGCGACCGTCCCTTTGCGCAGCCTGCTCGCGAGCGTCACGGGGATTGACGCGACATCGTTGTGGCCCGCGCGGGTCGTCTCCGCTCGCGCTCTTCGAGCCAACTGGGCGCCCTTCATAGCGGCCTCCGGCCCTGGATCAGGCGAACGAGAACCAGAACGATCGCCGCCACCAATAGAATGTGGATGAAGCCGCCCACGGTGTAAGAGGTCACGAGACCGAGAGCCCAGAGCACCAACAGGACGAGTGCGATTGTGTAGAGCATGGCGATCCTTTCTTGGTTGGCGCTTCTCTCAAGAAGCGTGCCGACGCGTTTTGCGGGAGTCACGGCCAGATTCGTCACTCGCTGACGTCCCCCGCTCGAAACGGCGCGCCGTCAGCGTTCCCGAATCGTGACGTCGCGCTGGGCCGGACCCCGAGAAAAACGGGGTTCTTGGCGAGGTAGAGGTCGGCACGTGAATGGCAAAGCTCCGTCGGCAAGGAGCGAGATGCCATGAACGAGCTGCCGTCCGAGAATGTTCGTCTGACCACCGAGTCCGAAACTCTGGTGCGTGAGATCGAGGATCGTCTCCTCACGTACGCGAGCCCGGACGCGCGCAGGGAGTGGGACGCGCTTCGCGCCCGTTGGCCGTGGTCGCGGCAGCGTCGCTCGTCCATCGAGGCCTCGCCTGACGACGAGCCCGAGGTCGTCATCGGTAAAGTGCGCCGCTTCAAGGCCATCTTGGGCTCCCTCAGCGAGCGCCAGTCGACGGGCGCTTGAAGGAGAGCCCCATGAAGCTCCTTGGAAGCGGAACGAAGATGAAGCGTTCGTACATGTGGTTGGGGCTGTTCGTCGGCGCGACGGTCGTCGTCGCGAAGCTGAGCAGCAAGGCCAGCGCTCGGCCGCAAAGCTTGTGGTACCGGTTGCTCTCGAAGCCCAAGGGGCAGCCGCCCGCGTGGGTGTTCGGCCCCGTGTGGGCGGCGCTCTACGGTGCGATGTCTTATTCGGCCTACCGCGTGTTCACGCGACCGCCTTCGGAGGAGCGCACGCGCGCGCTGCGCCTGTGGTGGACGCAGCTCGCGCTGAATGGCGCGTGGTCCCCGCTGTTCTTCGGCGCGCATCGGGCGCGCTGGGCGCTCGCTGATCTGGTAGCGCTCACCGGCACCGTGCACGCCTACGCGAAGGCGGCCGCCCAGGTCGACCGTCCCGCGGCCCTGATGATGACGCCTTACCTCGGGTGGCTCGGCTACGCCGGCTATTTGAACGGCGGCATCGTGCGCCGCAATTTGCTGCTCGCATGACGGGTGGGGGTTGCGCTGTCCCCGATCGTGCCCATCTTCCGCCGTACACAACTCCCTGGAGGTCCCCAATGCTCAAGTCCCTGCTCCGCTCGTCCTTCATCGTCGGCACGCTCGCGGGCGCGCTCGCGCTGGTTCCCGCTTACGCCCACGCGGCAGAGCCCACGAACGCCGAGAACGCCGGCAACAAGCTCGAGCGCAAAGGGAACGCCGAGGAGAAGGCCGCTGACGCCGACAAGGCGCACGCCGACAAGCTGGAGAAGAAGGGCAAGGCCGTGAAGTCCGAAGGCAAGGATACCGGCAACAAGTCGGAAGAGGCCGCCGGCGAGCACATGGAGAAGAAGGGCAAGGCGAAGAAGAAGGCCGCCGAGGCCCGCGGCGACGCCGCCAATCAGATGGAAAAGTCCGGCAACGAGGCCGAGAAGGCCGGCGTCAAACAGAAGAAGGCCGAAGAAAAGGCCGCAGCCAAATAAAGCAGGAGCGAGACATGTCGACGAACAAACCCGAGGCGAGTAAGTCGGATCCGAAGACGCCGTTCCTCTCCGATGTCATGGAGCTGCGACGGCGCGCGCGTGAGCACATCGAGAAGGGCGCCGTCACCTCTAGCTATGGGTGCGACCGCGCGACGGTCATCGATCTGCTCAACCAGGCGCTCGCCACGGAGATCGTCTGCGTGTTGCGCTACAAGCGGCACTATTACATGGCGACGGGCATCCACGCCCAGGCCGTGGCCGCCGAATTCCTCGAGCACGCCGGCGAGGAACAAGGGCACGCCGACCAGCTGGCCGAGCGCATCACGCAGCTGGACGGCGCGCCCGATCTCAACCCGACTGGCCTCGCGTCGCGCAGCCACTCGGAGTACATCGAAGGCAAGACGCTGATCGACATGATCCAGGAGGATCTGGTCGCCGAGCGTGTCGCCATCGAGTCGTACTCCGAGATGATCCGCTACGTCGGCGAGGGCGATCCGACGACGCGACGGCTGCTGGAATCGATCCTCGCCGTCGAGGAGGAGCACGCCGAGGACATGAAGACGTTACTCGAGGCGCTGCCCAAGCGTTAGACGCACACACCTGGCTCACCGAAAGGGCGTCGCACGAAAGTGCCGACGCCCTTTTGCTTTGGTCCGAGGTCTAGCGAAAGCGCGGCGCAGGCACGCCGCGGTGACGTGTCGTTACTCGATCGGCGCCTGCCACGGCCGTTCACGCAAAAAGATCGGCCAGGAGCGCATGGAGGGCATGGCACACGTCTTGAAATGAGCTCGCGGCGGAACCGAACCTCAAAAAGGAGCCGCCTCATGCGAATTCTTCGTACCTTGTCCTTTCTCGCGCTGTCCTTCACGGCCCCGATCTTGGGCGGCTGCGGCGCCGCCGAAACGGCCTTCGACTGCGAGCAGGTCTGCAACCGCTACCAGGAGTGCTACAGCCCGAACTACGACGTCGGGGCGTGCCGCGACCGCTGTCGCGCGCAGGCCGCCAAGGATCCGACGATCATGGCAGACGCGGCGAAGTGCGACGACTGCATCGGCGACAAATCGTGCCTCTCGGCGACGTTCAACTGCGCACCATCGTGCGGCGCGATCTCCTTTTGACGTCGGAGCGCAGCGAGATGACGAACGCGACGAAGAAGATGGCGAGCGTGGCGAGGACGACGCCGAGCACCCGCCCCGACAGCACGTGCGTGACGGCGACGATCGCGAAGACGGCGAGGGCGTTCAGGGCGATGGCGGCCACGCCCAGGCCCGTCGCCGTCCGCACCTCATCCCTGAGCTCGGCGCAGAGCCGCTGCTCGACGCGCGCGAGGTCGGCGTCGGCGCGCGCGCGGGCCTCGCGCGTGACCTTGTCCACGATCTCAGAGATCGAAAGCGCGCCCGCGGGTCGGCCCGGCGGCGGTCGCCGTCGGATTCCGAGCGCCGCGGCTTGGGAGGCGATCGCATCGACCGTGATGATTGCAGGCGTCTGTTCTTCGTCAGTCAGCATGTCAACGACGTTAGATCGCGCACCGAGGTTTGGAAGGGCGCCCGCGTCGATTGTTCGTAGGTGTTGCACGCGTCGCGAAGTTTTGTTTCGTCCGGCGCGAAAGGAGTCTTACGGTGCAGCCGCTTCGTAATTGGGCGGGCCTCGCGGCAATGTTGGGGCTCGCTGGGTTGTGTGCTTCGGGATGCAACGTCGATGTGTTCGACGTCGATGTCCCTCTTTCGCAACACGCGTACCAGGCGGATTTTGGCGCGCCCCGCGGCACGATTCCCACGGTCCCCTGTGACGCGACGATGCCCGCGGTGTGCGGCACGGGTCAGACGTTGGCCGTGATGACGGCCGACGGCGCGCCCGCGGACGTGAGCGTCGATGTCGGCTGCGACGCGACGACCTCTCGTTGCTTCGCGCAGGCAAACGCCCGTCTCAGCTATGAGCTCGACGTTCTCCAGGACGACGCGTTCGTGACGAAGGTCGAGCGGCGCGCGATCTCGGTCGTGCGCAGCATCGATCTGGCCTACACGTTGCCCACGAACACGCTGACCTTCGACGTTCCCCGCATCGACGTCTACGTGGGTCCGGTGGGCAGCAAGACCGAAACAGATCCGGGCGTCGTCCTCGTCGACAGCGTCCAGTCGATCACGGCCGGGTCGACCTTCGGCGACGACGCGCGCCGCCACCTCACGCTCGCCGACGATTCGCCCGCGCGCACGCTCATCGCGTCGAGCATCCAGGCGAAGGCGCCGTTCGTGTTCGTGCTCGTGACGGCGCCGCGGCTCGACGCCGGGGCGCCCGTGCCGGGCGGCGCGTTCGAGATCGACGTCTATCCGACGCTCGGCCTTGGGCTCGAGTGAGCTCCGTCCGCGCCGGTCATGCGCCCACCGTTCGCGAACCGTTCCACGAGGCTCAGCAAATCGTCGAGGTTGGGCGGCTTGCGGAGGACACCCGCGGCGCCGAGGGCTTCCGCGTGCTGCGGGGCCTTGGGGTTCGCCGAGAAGATCACGATCGGGATGTCGGCGAGGCGCGCGTCCGCCGCCTGCTCGGCGCGAAATTGCCACGCGTCCATGACGGGCAGCATGAGGTCGAGAATGATGAGGAACGGACGCTGCGCCGCCGCGCGCAGCCGCTGCAAGCCCTCGACGCCGTTCGAGACGCCGATGGTCCCGTAGCCCTCGTCCGCCAGCACCTGCTCGACGATCGCGCAGATGTCGCGATCGTCCTCGATGAGCATGATGGTGTGCGAGGCGCGGTTGCCGGGGTCGGTCTCCATGAGCTCACCTGTTCGTCAATGCGGCGCTGTCGGCGATCTTGGCGATCGTGGACTGCTGGTCGGCCAAGCCGGGCACCTGGACCGTGAAGGTCGATCCCTCGCCCGGCGAGCTGTGAACCTGCACGCGGCCGCCGTGCGCCTCGACGATCTGGCGCACGATCCACAGGCCGAGGCCGAAGCCGCCGAAGTGACGCACGGAGATGAGGCGCTCGAAGCGCTCGAAGATGCGCTCTTGGTCCTCGACCGAGATGCCGACGCCGTGGTCGCGCACGGAGATCTCGATGCCCGCCGCGCCGTCGGCCACGCGCAGCTCGATGGTCTTGCGCTCCCCGCCGTACTTCATGGCGTTCGACAGGAGGTTGCTCACGACCTGGTCGAGGCGCAGGCGATCCCAGCGGCCGACGACGGGGCTGTCCAGGTCGAGGGTCACCTTGTAGCCGCCCCAGTCGAGCTCTTGCTGAAAGCGGCCGACGACCTCGCGCACGAGCACGGTGGCGTCGAACTCCGACAGCTCGAGATCGAGGCGCCCCACGGTGATGCGCGAGACGTCGAGGAGCTCGTTGATGAGCGTGTCGAGGCGGCCGACCTGCCGATCCATCGTCTCGAGCTGATTCGCGAGACCCTTGGGCATGACGGCGGCGAGGCTCTGGCCCTTGCGCTTGAGGCTCTGCACGCTGAGGCGTATGGGCGTGAGCGGCGTGCGCAGCTCGTGCGACGCGATCGACAAGAAGTCGTCGCGCGCGCTGATGGCCTCCTCGAGCTCGCGCACGAGGCGGCCGCGCTCGTGCTCGATCTGGCGACGCTCGGTGACGTCGCGGAACACCATGACGCTCACGAGATCGCGCGCGTCGTGCAGCAGCGTCCCCATCCCGTCGATGGGGACGCTCGAGCCGTCCTTGCGCCACAGGACGTCCCCCTCGATGGCGCGCGCGCTCCGGCCGCGCATGACGTCGTACAGGTCGCAGTCCTCGCCCGCGCAATGTTTCCCGTCGGCGCGCGTGTGGTGCAGCAGCGCGTGACCGGGCTGGCCGATGAGCTCGTCGCGGCGGAAGCCCGAGATGCGGCAGGCCGCGGGGTTGACGAACACGACGCGACCATCGCCGTCGAAGCCGCAGATGCCCTCGCCGACGGCGTTGAGGACGAGCTCGTTCTGGCGACGCACGGACTCGAGCACCTCGGCGGCGAGGCGGCGCTCCTCGAGCGCGCGCAGCTGCTCGGCCTGACGCCGCACGTGCTCGCGGTTGCGGTACAGCTCCATGAACACGTTGATCTTCGAGCGCAGGATCTCGGCCTCGAACGGCTTGAAGACATAGTCGACGGCGCCCAGCGAGTACCCGAGGCGCACGTGCTCCGACGCCTTGCTGATGGCCGTGATGAAGATGATGGGGACGTGCCGGCAGCGGTCGCGCTGGCGGATGATCTGCGCCGTCTGGAAGCCGTCGAGGTCGGGCATCTGTACGTCGAGCAGGATCGCGGCGAAGTCGCGGTTGAGGACGTGCCGGAGCGCCTCGCGGCCGGACAGCGCTGTCACGAGCGTCCCGCCGAGCCCGCTCAGCACCGCCTCGACGGCGAACAGGTTCTTGGGCTCGTCGTCGACGACGAGGATGGCGACGTCGTCGCGCGGGGCGGTGTTCGTCTCGCTCACGAGGCCTCCCATTCGCCGAGGTTCGATACGAAAGGCGCGATCTCGGAGAGGTGCAGCACCGTGGCGGAGGCGAGCGGCGCCTCGGCGCGCGGCGCGACGCCGAGGGCCGCCGTGGCCGGGTTCTCGACGATGACGAGGCCGCCGCGCGCGCGCACCCGATCGGCGCCCGCGCGTCCGTCGTCGTGCTCGTTGCTGCCCAGGAGCACGCACACGGCGCGCGGTCCGAACGCGTCGGCCACGGAACCGAACAGCACGTCGATCGACGGGCGCGCGCCGTTCACGGGCGCGGCCGTCGACAGCGCGAAGTGGTCGTCGTCGATGAACAAGTGATAGTCGGCGGGCGCGACGTGGATGCGGCCAGGCAAGATCGGATCCTTGTCGTCGACGATGCGCACGGGCAGCGCGCAGTGGGCCTGCAGGCTCACGAGGCGCTCGCCGTCGCTGCGATCTCTGCCGGGGCCGCCCAGCAACAGGACGAGCGGCAGCGAGAACCCGCCGTGCAGCCCGACGAGGAACATGCTCGCCGTGCGCGCTGCTGCGACGGACGCGCCCACGACGACGATGTCGTGATCGCCCGGCCGCGCGACGCCCACGCGCGTGTCGGTCGCAGGCAGGAACGGAGCGGAGCGCGCCGTGCCCATGTCAGCCCAGCCTCCGAAAGAGGCGCGCGGCGGGGTCGAGGACCTCGTATCGATCCTCGTGCCCGCTGCCGCGCAGCGACTCGTGCGCGCCGAGCCCGAGGATGCCGAGGCGGCAGAGGCTCTCGCGCAGCAGGTCGTGGACGCGACGGCGCAGCGCGAGCCCGAAGTGGATCGTGACGTTTCGGCACAAGATGACGTTGAACTCGTTGAACGAGCGATCGGTCGCGAGATCGTGCTGACCGAAGATCACGTTGTCGCGCAGCGACGATGACAGAGTCATGCCATCACGCCCGATCGTGCAGTAGTCGGTGAGCGTGCGGCGGCCGCCGGCCTCGAGGTAGCTCGTCTCGAAGGGTTGCAGCAGGTCGGCCCCGTAGGTGCCCGCCTTCGCCTGCGCGAGCACGGTCTCCGACATGTCGGTCGCGTAGAGTCGCACGCGCGTCGACAGGTGCTCCTCGGCCAGGACGATCGCGATCGAATACACCTCCTCGCCCGTGGAACATCCCGCGAGCCATATGCGTACGAACGGATACGTGCGCAAGAGGGGGACGATGCGGCGACGAAACGTCAGGAAGAAGCCCGGGTCCCGGAACATGCCCTGGACGTTCGTCGCGAGCGTCGCGAGCACGCGGGCCATGGCGGCCGCGTCGCGCAGGACGCGCTCTTGCAGCGCTGAAATCGTAGGGAGGCGCTCGGCCACGAGCGTCCCCATGAGCTTGTGCCTGAGCGCGCCGCGGGCGTAACCGCGCAGATCGCTGCCGTAGCGACGCGCGATGCCCTCGAGGAGGAGATCGATCTCCAGGTCCTCGAGGCCGTGGGGCGGCTCTTCGTAATCGCGGGGCGCGGTGTTCATGTCGCCGACTCTTCAGCGGTACAGCCACACGCGCAGCAGCGACAGCAGCTGGTCGACGTCGACGGGCTTCGCGATGTAGTCCGACGCGCCCGCGTCGAGGCACTTCTGCCGGTCGGCCTTCATGGCCTTGGCCGTGAGGGCGATGATGGGCAGGTCGCGGAAGCGCTCTTGCTCGCGGATGGCGCGCATGACCTCGTAGCCGTCCATCTCGGGCATCATGATGTCGGTGAGGACGACGTCGATGCCCTCGCTCGTCTCGAGCGCCGCCAGGCCGTCGCGCCCGTTCTCGGCGTAGGTCACGATCATGTCCTGACGCTCGAGCGCGCTCGTGATCGCGAAGATGTTGCGCAGATCGTCGT
>DATAZS010000269.1:0-4131 GCA_036271915.1 Polyangia bacterium | reverse complement strand
CCGAGCCCGCCGTCGTGCCCACGATGTTGACGCCGTTCGCGCCGTTGCTCTTGATGAGCACGACCGAGTCGGAGTTGACACCCACGCTCACGGCGGCGACGCCCGCGACGTTGAGGCCGTCGTGCGTCGTCGTGCCCGTGCCGTTCGAGGACAGCGTGAGGTAGTTCGCCGTGAGGCTGCCGCTCGTGAGGCCGATGCCGTCACCGGTGTTGCCGGTCACCACTATGGGCGTCGCGGCCGCGCCGTTGAACTTCAGCGTCGCGGTGTTCTCGATCACGCCGTCGCCGACGTTGTTCGTGATCGTCGCGCCCGTGTTGAAGTTCACGGTGGCGCTCGTCGTCGCGCTGACGCCGTCGCCCGAGTTGTTCGTCACCGTCGTCGCGCCGAGCGTGACGGCGGTGCCCGTGGCCGAGGCCGTGATGCCCGCGCCCGTATTGTCGTGCACGGTGACCGCGCCGAACGTCGCCGTGCCCGCCGAGACGACGACGCCGCCCACCGTGCCCGTCGCGCCGTTGTGGCCGAGGTCGCCGCTGATGTAGTTGAGCGTCGCCGTGCCGCCCGTCGCCGACTGCGTGATGCCCGCGCCCGACATGCCGCTCACGTTGAGCGTCGTGCCGTTCAGCGTCGAGAGCGCGCCGCCCGCCGCCGTGATCGCGACGCCCGCGCCCGTGCCGCCGCTCACCGCGACGGTGTTCGTCGCCAGCGTGCCGTTCGCGAGCGAGACGCCCGTCGTGCTCGCGTCGATGGTGCTGTTCGACAGCGTGACGGCGCCGCCCGCCGACGTCGAGATCGACACGCCCGTCGTCGGGCCCGTGATCTTCGCCGCGTTGATGAGGCCCTGACCGCCGCCCGTGACGCTGACGCCCGCCGTGAAGCCGCCCGTGACGTCGACCGTGTCGACCGTCGCGCTCGTGCCCGTGACGGAGATGGCCGAGCCCGTGCCGCCGTTGTCGAGGATCGTGTAGCCCTCGACGGTCGAGCCCGTGCCGACGACGATCGCCGCGCCCGCGCCGTTGTAGTCGATGACGTAGTTGGCGGGCTGCAGGACGCCGTTCGTGGTGAGCGTCACGCCGCTGCCGACGTTGAGCGGGAAGACCTCGCTCGAGAAATTGGCGCTGCCCGAGTCGCTCTTCGCCACGACGCGGTTGCCAGACGCCGCCGACGTGAGGCCCTTGCCGAGCGTCTTGAAGCGGCACTCCTCGGGGCTATCGATGCCGGTCGCGAAGACACCCGACTGATCGTCGGTGCCCGCGCTCGGGTCGACGATGTAGTCGGTGCCCGTGTGCGTGGGGCACTGGCAGGCCGCGACCGTCGACTTCGTGCCGCAGACGAGGCCCTGCGTCGTGCAGTCGCTCGGCGTCGTCCACGACAGGCAGCTGCTGGTGTCCTTCGTGCACGTGAGAACCGTGTTGCCCGCGCAGATCGTCGCGCCCTGCACGGAGCAGCCCGTCCCCAGCGTCACGCCGGCCACGGGGCACTGGCACGAGCCTGCGGCACCCGCGACGCCCTGGCAGGTCTGGATGCCCGGGCAAGCGACCGTGTTCGACGTCAGGTGGCAGCCGCTGCCGTTGTTGGCGCAGCTCGCCTGGTGAGCGGCGTCGACGCAGTACGTACCGCCCGCCTGGGCCGCTGCGCACGTGTTGTCGCACGTGCAGGTGCTACCGATGCCGCCGCCCTTGCAGGTCTCGGCCGCGGAGCAAGGGGTGCTGCCCGAGACGAAGAAGCAGCCGTTGCCGTCAGCCGCGCAGGTCGACTGATCATTCGCGTCGGGGCAGAAGCTGCCCGAGCCCGTGCAGCCAGCGGACGGCGCGTTGCACGTGCAGGTCTGCGAGCCCGCCGAGCCCGTGCACGTCTGGCGCGCGCCGCAAGCCGCCGGCGTCGCAGCCACGATGATGCAGCCCTGCGCGTCGGGCGCGCAGGTCGTCACGGTGTTGCCGGCCGAGCAGAACGTGCCAGCGTGGCCAGTCGTGCAGGCGCTGGGGACCGCGTTGCACGAGCAGGTCGCGCTGCCGGCCGCGCCCGTGCACGTCTGGTTGCTGCCGCAAGGCTGCGGCGTGCCCGTCACGAAGAAGCAGGCGCCGTCCGTCGAGCAGGTCTCGAGCTTGCCGCTGCCGTCGCAGAACTGGCCCGCGACGCTACAGCCGCCGGGGTTGCACTGGCACAGCCCCGTGGTGCCGTTGCACGTCTGGTGCGCGCTGCAACCCGTCGTGCTCGTGATCGAGAAGCAGCCGTTCGCGTCCTTCGTACACACCGATGAGCTGCCGTTGTTGCAGAAGGGACCGGGCGCCGTGCAGCCAGCCGGCGGCGCGTTGCACGCGCAGGCGCCGACGCCCGGGCTGCCCGAGCACGCCTGGTTGCCGCCGCAGTTCGCCGTCGCGGAAACGTAGATGCAGTGGGTCGTCGGATCCTGCGTGCAGGTCGACACGCTCGTGCTCGTCGCGCAGAAGGTGCCCGCCGCGCCCGCGCAGTCGCTGGGAGGCGCGTCGCACGAGCAGGCCGCCGACGGGTTCGAGCCCGAGCAGCTCTCGTGCGCGGGGCAGGACGCCGTCGTCTGAACGAAGAAGCAGCCGTCGCTGTCCGTGCCGCAGGTCGACAGCGTCGTGCCGCTCGCGCAGAACGTCGCCGTGCCGCTGCCGCAGCTCGGATCGGTCTTGCACGAGCACATCGCCGCCGCGACGCCGTTCTGCGTGCACTGCGAGTGCGCGCCACAGGCCGTCTCGACGCTCCACACGGTGCACGTGCTCGGACCCGCGACGCAGGTCTGTACGCCGCCGCCCGTCCCGCAGCGCGTGGCCGCGAGCGTACAAGCGTCCGTACAAGGCGCGTCGCTCGCGTCGGCGGCATCGCTCGCGTCGCTCGCGTCGCTCGCGTCGCTGATGTTGCCACCGTCGGTCGCGTCGCTCGCGTCCCCGCCGTCGGTCGTGTCCGCCGCGCCGCCGTCGGTCCCCGCCGTCGCGCCTGCCGTTCCGCCGTCAGTCCCCGCCGTCGCGCCTGCCGTTCCGCCGTCGGTCCCCGCCGTCGCGCCTGCCGTCCCGCCGTCGGTCCCCGCGGCAGCGCCTGCCGTGCCACTGTCGGCCCCGGCCGTCCCGCCGTCAGTCCCCGCCGTGCCGCCAGCGGCGCCGTCCTCGCTCACATCGGTCCCGGAGTCCACCGTCTTGTGACCGCCCGAGGAGCCGCAGCCAACTCCCCAAAGAAGCGCAAATCCAAGCGCGATCCGGGATGATCTGGCGAGAGACTTCTGCATTTCGGATCTCCTGATAGTGGAAGGTGATGCGAGGAAGTGTGGCGGGCGTCGGGATTGTTGCATGGGCCCCAAGAACGCCGCAAGGTTGCGGCCACGTGTGGGCGGACGTATCAGCTACGTTCGGCTTATCGGTCTACGAGGGAATTCTCTGAACCCCATCGCGCTCAAAAAATTCGCCGAGGCCGTCCGCAAGGCGACGAAGACCGGCATCTGGTCGAACGCCGTCAAGCTCGCGCGCGACGAGGCCGTCCAGATCGAGTCGCAGGACGACGACGAGATCGTGGCGCGCGTCCGCTCGCCGGGCCGCGCGGTCGCGCCCACGGCCGTCCTTTATCCCGGCGAGCGAGAGTGGGACTGCGACTGCGGCGGCCGCGTCATGCCGTGCGAGCACATCGCGGCGGTGGCCATCGTGCTCGCGCAAGACCCGCGAGACGTGGACTCGAGCGGCGCGCCAGGTGAAGGTCCGGCGATCGCAGCGCCCCGCGCGCCCGCGCGCGCGTGGGGGCGCATCATCTATCGGCTCGCGCGGGCCGAGGGCGGGCTGCGCGCGTCGCGCGCCATCGTCACCGACGACAAGGAGACGCCGCTTTCGTCGACGTTGTCGGCCGTGCTGTCGCGCCCCGCCGAGGCGGCGAGCGTCAGCCCCGAGGAGGTCGACCTGCGCGCGGACCAGCTGCTCGGCGCCGGCTCGCGCGCGGCGCTGCCGCCGCCGAAGCTCGATGCGCTGTTGCGTCTGCTCGCCGGCTGCGGGCGCGTGCTGCTCGACGGGCGGCCCGTCGCCGTCACCGACGACGAGCTGCTGCCGCGCGCGCGCGTCGAGGACGTGGGCGAAGACGTGCGGCTCACGATCGAGGCGTCGCCCACGATCCGCGAGATCGTGAGCGTGG
>DATAZS010000268.1:0-4049 GCA_036271915.1 Polyangia bacterium | reverse complement strand
GCACGATCCCCATCGGCGCGGGCGGCGGCGACACACCCGACGCGGGCGCGGCCGCCGCCAACAAGGCCGGCATCTCGGCGCGCTCGGCCATGGACAACGCCATGTTCGCCGTCGACTACTTCACGGCCATCGGCGGCGTCGACGCCGCCTACGTCGATCACCGCTTCACGCTGCAGGCCGAGGCGACGATCTTCCAGCTGTTCCGCACGCGCGGCGCGGGCACGGCGGCCGCGACCGACGACACGCGCACGAACTCGACCATCGGGCTGCACGCCGGGTTCTTCGTGTTGCCGCAGCTCTCGATCGGCGGCGAGGTTCGTTACCAGCGCTGGCTCACGACGCCCACGCAGTTGGTCATGGGCAAGGCCGTGCCCATCCCCGACGCCAACCTCGACACGACGACGGTCGCGATCGGCCCGCGCGGCAACTTCGCCTTCGGGCGCGGCATGTGGTTCCGCCCCGGCATCTCGTACGCGCGCGGGCTCGACAAGCCGCTCACGACGTCGTCCTACAACATGGTCCAGGTCGACCTTCCGGTGGTGTTCTAGTGGGCGCGCCGGCTTCGAAGTCGCGCTGGATCAGCGAGTGGAACCCCGACGACGACGCCTTCTGGCGCGGCGGCGGCAAGCGCGTCGCGCGCCGCAACCTGCTGTGGTCGATCTTCGCCGAGCACGTTGGCTTCTCCGTGTGGCTCATCTGGAGCGTCGTCGCGACGCGCCTGCCCAAGGTCGGCTTTCAGTACACGACGGAGCAGCTCTTCTCGCTGGTCGCGATCCCCGGCCTCATCGGCTCGCTCATGCGCTTCCCCTACACGTTCGCCGTGCCGAAGTTCGGCGGCCGCAACTGGACGATCGTGAGCGCGGCGCTGCTGCTCATCCCGACGACGTTGCTGTCGCTGCTCGTGACGCGGCCCGAGACGCCGTACTGGATGATGGCGCTCGCCGCGGCGACGGCCGGCCTCGGCGGCGGCAACTTCGCGTCGAGCATGGCCAACATCTCGTTCTTCTATCCAGACCGAGAAAAGGGCTACGCGCTCGGCCTCAACGCCGCGGGAGGCAACATCGGCGTCAGCACGGTACAGCTGCTCATCCCGCTCACGCTCACCTCGCCGCTCTGGTCGCTCGGGCTCGGCACGGCGCGCGGCGCCGGCCACCTCTTCCTGCAGAACGCCGGCCTTTTCTGGCTGCCGCTCATCGCGATCGCGATCCTCGGCGCCGCGTTCGGCATGAACAACCTCACGTCGGCGCGCTCGAACTTCAAGGATCAGGTCGTCGCCGTGCGCCACAAGCAGACGTGGATCATGGCGTGGCTCTACATCGGGACGTTCGGCTCGTTCATCGGCTACTCGGCGGCGTTCCCGCTGCTCATCAAGACGCAGTTCCCCGAGGTCACGATGAACCTGGCGTTCCTGGGCGCGCTCGTCGGCTCGGTCGCGCGGCCGCTCGGCGGCAAGCTGGCCGATCGCATCGGCGGCGCGCGCATCACGCTGTGGAACTTCGTGCTCATGGCGCTCGCCACCGTGGGCGTCATCCACTTCGTGCACGTCCACTCGTTCGGCGGCTTCATCGCGATGTTCCTCGCGCTCTTCGTGACGACGGGCGTGGGCAACGGCTCGACCTTCCGCATGATCCCCGTGATCTTCCGGCGCCAGCACCTCTCCGCCGTCGCGGGACAGGGCGAAGGCGCCGAGAAGAAGGCCCTCGAGACGGCGCGGCGCGAGAGCGCGGCCGTGATCGGCTTCACCTCGGCTGTCGGCGCGTGCGGCGGCTACATCATCCCGCGCGCGTTCGGCGCGTCGATCAAGGCCACGGGCACCTCCGAGCTCGCGCTCACGGTTTTCCTCTGCTTCTACGCGTCGTGCATCGCGCTCACGTGGTGGTTCTACGCGCGCCGCGCGCGCACGGCCGAGCCCATGGCGAGCCTCGCGCAAGCGCGCATCTGAGCCATTGCCGTTGGGCGGCGCTTCGCTACAGTGGCGCCCATGAAAAACTCAATCCTCCTTTCGCTGACGCTGTCGTTGACCCTCTGCGCAGCGCCCCGCGCGCACGCGGAGGCCGACGCGGCGAAGGCGCCCGCTCACCCGGCCATGGGCGACCCGTCGAAGGTCACGCTCAAGACGACGGCCCTCACGGGCAACATCTCGCTCATCGAGGGCGTGAACGGCTTCGCGGGCGGCAACGTCGCCGTCGTCTCGGGTGACGACGGCCTGCTCGTCATCGACGACGAGCTCGAGCCGCTCGCGCCCAAGCTGCGCACGGCGCTCGCCGCCTTCAAGAAGCCCGTGCGCTTCGTCGTCAACACGCACTGGCACGGCGACCACACGGGCGGCAACGCGATGCTCGGGAGCGGCGGCGCCGTCATCGTCGCGCACTACAACGTGCGCAAGCGCCTCTCGACCGAGCAGTTCATCAACATGATGGGCATGAAGAAGACCATCCCGCCGTCGCCCGCCGCCGCGCTCCCCGTCGTGACGTTCAACGACGACATCACCTTCTTCTTCGGCGGCGACGAGATCCACGTGTTCCACGTCGCGCCCGCGCACACCGACGGCGACAGCATCGTCCACTTCAAGAAGGCCAACGTCATCCACACGGGCGACACCTTCGTGGCCGGCTACCCGATCGTCGACGCCGGCAGCGGCGGCACGCTCGCCGGCTTCGTCGCGGCGGCCGATCAGGTGCTCGCGATCGCCGACGACGCCACGAAGATCATCCCGGGCCACGGCCCCGTCATGACGAAGGCCGACCTCAAGGACTGGCGCGCCATGATCGTGACGGTGCGCGAGCGCGTCGCGAAGCTGGCCGCGCAGAAGAAGACGCTCGCCGAGATCCAGGCCGCCAAGCCCACGGCCGAGTTCGACGCCAAACACCAGGGCATGGTGTCGCCCGACTTCTTCGTCGAGCTCGCTTATCAGGCGATCCCGCCCGCGCCCGCGAAGGGGGCCGGCAAGCACAAGAAATAGCGACCGGCACCTTGTTCGACGCGCGCGCGTGACCAAGCTATCAACTGAGGCTCAGCCATGCACGCGCGCTTGCTCCGTCACCGATCGCTCATCCTGGCGGTGCCGCTGATCGTCGCGGCGGCGAGCTGCGCCAGCACACGTCCCTCGGGGCCGGCGGTCGACGACGCCGTCGCCGCGCGTCCCGAGGCGCTCATCCAGATGCGCAGCGACGGCTGCGACGACGGGAGTTGCCCCGTGTACGGCGTCTCGATCTATGCCGACGGCGCCGTCGTCTACCGAGGCGGCGCCAACGTCGCGCTCATGGGTCAGCGCAAATTGAAGATACCGGAGGCGAGCGTCTCCGATCTCGTCGCGACGCTCGAGAAGATGGATTTCATCGACACACCGGAGCACTGCTGCGACTGCCCGGACGGCCCGAGGGATCGGCGCGCCGCCACGCTCGTCGTCGACTATCGGCCCGGCGGCGTCGAGAAAGAGATCCTCGTCAACGATCGCTGCGGGTCGGTGCCGGACGTCATGCGAGGGCTCACGGGCCAGATCACGACCGAGACCACCGTCGCGGCGCTCATCGCGCCGACGCATACGGCGGGGAAGTCCTCGACGCGCGTCGCGAGCGCGCCGTCCCCGCTGCCCGTCGCGCGCTGAGCCGCGCTCAGGCCGGGCTCAGACCCGCGGTCGCACGCGCGTGCAGGCGGGCCCGCTTGGCCTTGAGCATGTAGTAGTGGGTCATCGTCGCCTTGGGCGGAATGGCCCAGTCACCGAGCACGCGCAGCGGGTTCGTGAACGCGTCGTCGACGCGCACCTCAAAATGCAGGTGCGGGGGCGACACCTTGACGCCCGTCGTGCCGACGAACCCGATCGTCTGCCCCGCCGTCACGCGATCACGCTCGTGGATGACGTACGACGACAGGTGCATGTAGCAGGTCACGATCTTGCGCTCGCTGTCGTCGTGATCGATGCAGAGATAGATGCCGCCCACGCCCAGGCGGCGCCGTGCGTAGCGCGCGATCTTCTCGGGCGGGATACCGCCGCGCCGCGGGTGGCCCACGAGGTTCGCGCCCGCGAAGATCACGGTGCCGTCGGCGAC
>DATAZS010000267.1:0-7010 GCA_036271915.1 Polyangia bacterium | reverse complement strand
TTCGTGGCGATGTCCGCGGCGGGTGGACCGCTCGTCATGGCGATCGTGTCCTGCGTCGCGGCGGCGGCGGCGTTCGTCACCCGGCATCCCCGACGGGCGCTGTACCTGTTGACGACGGCCGGTGGCGGAGGGCTCTTGAACCTCGAGCTCAAACGTCACTTCGCGCGGGCGCGACCCGCGCTGTCCCAGATGCTGCGCCTCGGGCACGGCTATTCATTCCCCAGCGGCCATACGATGGAGTCCCTCGTCGTCGTGGGGGGACTGATCTACCTCGCCTTTCGACTCCTCACGACGCGGTGGAAAAAGGCGCTCGTCGTGGTCTTCGGAGTTGCCTTCGTCGTCTCGGTCGCCGCCTCACGGGTCTACCTTGGCGAGCATTGGATTTCCGACGTGGGCGCCGGCGCTTCGGCGGGCCTGCTGTGGCTCGCGACGACGACGATCGGGTACGAGTCCTTCCGCAGGATCCATTTGCTCCATCAGGCGCGCGACCCCAGCGCATGATCCTCGGGGGCCGTCGCGGACAAGCTCAACAAAGCCAACACGATCTCGGGGCTCACGGGCGGCGCCTCGCTGAGCTGCCCGGGCGGTCTCGGCGCGCTCGGCTGCGGCGGCTGAGCCCGCGTCAGGCGGCCTTACGCTTCGGGCCCTTGGCTGCGGCCTCGAGCGCGGCGACGTCGAACTTCACCATCTTCATCTGCGCGGCCATGATGCGCTCGGCCTTCGCCTTGTCCTTCCCCACGAGGGTCTTGAGCAGGAGGTCGGGCACGATCTGCCACGACACGCCGAACTTGTCGGTGAGCCAGCCGCATTGGCTGGGCTGGCCACCGCCCGCGAGCAGCTTCTTCCAGTAGGTGTCGATCTCCTTCTGCGTCTTGCAGTGGACGACGAACGAGATCGCGGGCGAATGCTTGAAGATGGGGCCGCCGTTGAGCGCGCTGAACCGCTGCCCGTTCACCTCGAAGTCGACGACCATGACGGTGCCCTTCGCGCCCGGACCGGTACTTCCATAGCGCGTGACGTTGATGATCTTCGACTTCTTCTTGAACACGGACACGTAGAACTTCGCGGCCTGCTCGGCCTCTTTGTCGAACCACAGGAACGGCGTGATGGGCTTCATGGTCGATCTCCTCGGAGGTTGTCTCGCTGCTATTTCTTGGCGCGCGCCGCGACGACCTTGGCGAGCTTTTCGATCTGGCTGCGCCAACCCGCCTCGGCCATCTTCGTCCACTGCTCGTCGTGCATGGCGTCGACGATCAACATCATGTGCACGCCCGCGGCGGTCGTCCGCAACTCGACGACCGTCGCGATCTCGTAGGCGGCGACGCTCGGAATGAAGTCGGCGACCTGCCGGAACGCGAGCCGCGTGCGCGGCACGATCTCGTCGTACGTCCCGCGCGTATCGCTCGTGAGCGGCAGGCCCGCCTTCTTCATGAACGCGACCTGCTCGGGCGCCGTCGCCGTCATCGCGTAGTGGAGCGCCCCGCCGGGCCGCAACTCGAGCGCGTGCACCTTCGTCGAGAAGCCCTCGGGCCCCCACCACTCTTCGATGCCGGCCTTCGTCGTCCACAGCTGCCAGACATCTTCGAGGTCGCCCGCGAACGTGCGCTCGATCGTGATCGTCTTCTTCATGATGCGGTCTCCTTGCGTTTGGCGGCGCGCGCCTTCTGTTTGCGTTCGAGGGCCTGCGCGAACCGGTCGAGGCGCGCCTCCCACAGCTTTCGGTACTGGGCGACCCAGGCGTCGAGCTCGCGGAACGGCTCGGCGCGCAGGGAATAAAAGCGCTGCGCGCCGTCGGGCCGCACCGTGACGAAGCCCGCCTGCTGCAGGATGCGCAGGTGCCGCGACACGCCCGACTGGTGGATGTCGACGGCGGCCACGAGATCGTTGACGGGCCGCTCGCCCGCGCGGAGCGCCTCGAGGATGCGCAGCCGCGTGGGATCGGCGAGAGTCGAGAAGGTTTCAATATGCATGTCTATACATATGCATAGCATCGCATGTTCAGAACGTCAACCGCGAAGCCACCGGGCGCGTTATCGTCTCGCGCGCGCATGGCCAGCTCGATCGACGCCGCCTCCGTCCTGTCTCCGCGCACGGCCGCCGCGTGGCGCGCGTGGCTGCGCGCTCATCACGCCTGCTCATCGGGGATCTTCCTGCGCATCCCCAAGACGTCGGTCAAGACGGCAGATGCGCTCACGTACGCGTCGGCGGTCGAGGCCGCGCTCACGTGGGGCTGGATCGACGGGCAGAAGCGCGCGCTCGACGCGACGGCGTGGCTGCAGCGGTTCACGCCGCGCGGGCCGCGCAGCGGCTGGTCGAAGATCAACCGCGCGAAGGCCGAGGCGCTCATCGCGGGCGGCGAGATGGAGGCGCCCGGCCTCGTAGAGATCGAGCGCGCGAAGGCCGACGGCCGCTGGGCGCGCGCGTACGACGGCGCGCGCAACGCCACCGTCCCACCCGATCTCGCGGCGGCGCTCGCGCGCGACGCGAAGGCGCGCGCCTTCTTCGAGGCGCTCGACGGCGCGAACCGCTACGCAATCCTCTACCGCGTGCAGACGGCCAAGCTGCCGGAGACGCGCGCGCGCCGCATCGAGACCTTCGTCGCGCTGTGCGCGCGCCACGAGACGCTGCACCCACCGCGCAAGCGCCGCTGAATCCCGGCGCGCGGTCCGGCATCTGAACGCCATGGCCCACGCAGATCGTCCTGCGAGCGATGTCGCGTTCTCCGACTCGGTGAAGTCCGTGCAGGTGCGCCTCGGCTCGCGCAAGGCGTACGCGCGCCTCGAAACTGGAGACGGCTGGGAGACGACGATCTCGCCCGAGCTCGCGACCTTCATCGGCGAGCAGACCAGCTTCTTCATGGCGACGGCGAGCGCCGCGGGCCAGCCGTACATCCAGCACCGCGGCGGTCCGAAGGGATTCCTGCGGGTCGTCGACGAGCGCACCCTCGCCTTCGCCGACTTCCGCGGCAACCGTCAGTACGTCTCGTTGGGCAACCTCGTCGAGAACCCCAAGGTCTGCGTGTTCCTCATCGACTACGCGCACCGGCAGCGCGTGAAGGTGTGGGGCGAGGCGCGCGTCGTCGAGGACGATCCGGCGCTCGTCGAGCGGCTCGTCGTGCCCGGCTATTCGGGCCGCCCCGAGCGCGCCATCGTGATCGACGTCGCGACGTGGGACGCGAACTGCCCGCAGCACATCCCCGTGCGCTTCGAGGCCGCCGACGTCGAGGCGGCGCTCGCGTCACGCGACGCGCGCATCGCCGAGCTCGAGGCCGAGCTGCGCAAACGCGCGCCGCGCGCGTGACCGCCTCCCCGCGGCCTTCGCGCGCGACGATCTAGCTGGCGGCCTTCGCCCGCGCCGCCGCCGTCGCGAGCCACTTGCGCACGGCCGCGCGCGGCACGTCGGCGAGCGCGCGCAGCTTGAGGTGCTTTCCCGTCTTGCCGTCGCCTTCGAGCAGGCCGTCGGGATCAGCGAACGTGCCGGGCGGCCCCGCGAGGATCAGGTTGACGTGCGCCTTGTGCGCGCCGAACGCGCACATCATCTCGCCGTCCACCGTGTACATCGGCATGCCCCACTTGATGGCGGCGACGGCGCTGGGCGCGGCGCGCGCGACCTCGCCGCGCAGCAGCTCGAGGATCGCGCGCAGCTCCGGTGGCTGCCGCGCGAAGAAGCCGTCGACGGGCGCGCCCAGATCGGCGCGCCGGCCCCACTTCTGCGCGGGCGTCTTCGGAGCGGGCTTCTTCGCCGGGTCCGCCTTCTTTTTCACGGCTTGGCGCGCGCCTTCGTGATCGACGCCGTCCACATCGGCGCCGCCTTCTTCGCGAGCTCGAGGAACGGCGCCGGGATGTCCTCGGCGCCCGTGAGCTGGCGGATCTCCAGCACGTCGGCCTCGCCCATGCCCACGGGGCAACGCATCGCCCACGCCTTCGCGTCCTCGAGCGTCGGCACGTCGATGATGTAGAAGCCGCCGACCAGCTCCTTCGACTCGGCGAAGGGCCCATCGATCGGCTTGCGCCGCCCGCCCGAGACGCCGACGCGCGCGCCCGGCGTCCCCGGCAACAGGCCCTCGGATGCCACCAGCACGCCCGCCGCGAGCAGATCCTCGTTGTACTTCATGTACGCGGTGAAGAGCGCCGGATCGAAGTCCTCGGCGTTGTCCGGCTTGGCAGGCGTCGTCTCGTCGCGTCGGGAAGTCATGATGAATCGCATGGGATGCTCCTTGTTTGAGGGGGCGGGGAAGTCCGCTCTCCCCCTCGGCGACGAGGGAGCGCCGCGCGGATCGACATTCTTTTTTTCGCCGCGGGGCGCGAACGTCAGACGGCGACGTCAGACGGCGTCTTCGCCGTGCTCGCCCGTGCGGATGCGCAGCGTGTCCTCGACGTTCATGACGAAGATCTTGCCGTCGCCGATCTTGCCCGTGCGCGCCGTGGCCGTGATGGCCTCGACGACGTCGGCGACGAGCGCGTCCTTGAGCACGATCTCGATCTTCACCTTGGGCACGAAGTCGACGACGTAGGCCGAGCCTCGGTAAACCTCCGTGCGGCCGCCCGTGCGCCCGAACCCTTTCACCTCGGACACCGTCATGCCGGACACGCCCAGCTCGCGCAGGCGCGTCTTCACCTCTTCCAGCTTGAACGGTTTGATGATGGCTTCGATGCGCTTCATGTTCGGTTCCTCTCTTGGGACGACCCGCCGCCCGCGCGTCAGTCATACCGGGGGCCGCGGCGGGCGTCTACTCGGACGCGCCGTTGCATCACCTTCGCGGGCAATGCATCATGCCGCGCCCGTCGGAAAGCCTAAAGTCCGCCCCACCCAACGGCCCGGAGAGTTCGCACTCATGACCTCACTTCCACACGCCTGGCGATCTCTCGGGCGGCGCTCGGCCTTCGGCGCGGCGATCGTCCTGGGGCTCGGCGGCGGCGCACACGCGCAGACGGCCGCGGCGCCCAAGGCGGCAACGACGCCTGCCGTGCCCCCTGCGCCAACCGGCGATCTGCCGCTGCCCGCGCCGGCCCCCACGGTCGCGGCGTCGGCGCTCAACACCGCCCGTGTCACGGCCTCGGTCTACGGCTTCGTCGAGCTCGACCTCATGCACGACTCGACGCAGAGCTTCGGCGAGGCCATCACGAACAACACGATGGCGCGGCCGGCGAGCTACGCGGGCGACAACCCGCGCACGCAGTTCACGGCGCGCGATTCGCGCGTGGGCGTGCGGCTCGCGGCCCCCGACTACGGCGTCATCAAGACGTCGGCCCTCGTCGAGGCCGACTTCTTCGGCAACCAAGCCCCGGGCGCCACCGAAGACGCGACCTACTCGGCCGCGGCCGTGCGGCTGCGCCAGGCCTTCGTCAAGTTCCAGACGCCCGCGTTCGACGTCGTGGCCGGTCACACGCACGATCTCTTCGGCTGGGGCGGCGCCGGCTTCTACCCGAACACGGTCGCTTTTCTGGGCGTCCCGGGCGAGGTCTACCACCGCGATCCACAGCTCCGGCTCACGAAGACGCTCGCGAGCCGCGACGTCAGCGTCGAGATCGCGCTCGCCGCCGTGCGCCCCGCGCAGCGCGACGGTGAGATCCCCGACGGTCAGGGCGGCCTGCGCCTCGCGTTCAACCGCTGGCTCGGCGCGAACGCGCAAGGCGCGGGGCTGCCCGTGGCCGCCCCCGCGTCTCTGGGCGTGTCGGGCATCTACCGTCACTTCACCGTCCCGGCGTTCACGGCGGCGGCCGCGAACCCGAACAAGGCGAATGCGTGGGGCGCCGCCGCGAATCTGTTCCTCCCCGTCATTCCAGCGCGCGGCGACGATCTCGGCAACACGCTGTCGGCGACGGCCGAGGCGACGATGGGCACGGGCATCGCGAACCTCTACACGGGCCTCACGGGCGGCGTGCTGTTCCCCGCGCTGCCGAACCCGATGATGATCCTCCCCGTCCCGACCTACAACCCCGACATCGACGAGGGCCTCGCGACGTACGACGCCGCCGGCAAGCTGCACACCGTGAACTGGCGCGCGCTCGTCGTGGGCCTGCAGTACCGCGCGCCCTTCGCGAAGGGCTGCAGGCTGAGCGCGTCGGTCGTCGGCTCGCAGATCCAGTCGAACAACGTCGACAAGCTGACGCCCACGCAGGGCCTGCCGTACGTGTTCTCGAAGGCGCAGTACGCCGACGGCAACGTGTTCTTCGCGCCGACGCCCGAGTCGCAGGTGGGCGCGTCCGTCCAGCTCGAGCGCCAGACGTTCGGCGACGGCGTCTACGGCGTCAACGTGCGCGGCGAGCTCGCCGTATATTATTTCTTTTAGGCGACGGAGGACTTCATGCAGTCACGACTTCTCCGCGGCGCAGCAACCTTGGGACTCGTCGGCCTCGTGAGTCTCGGTGGCCTCGGCGCCTGCAAGCAGGACGCGGACACCCACGTCGCGTTCCACCTCGGCGCGGGCGCGGACACGGCGGGCGCGCCAGGCAGCGCCGGCTCGTCCGGCGCGTCAGGCGGGTCGAGCATGGCGGGCGCGTCCGGCACGGCCGGCGCCGACGGCGGCACGACCGACGCGACGACGACGACGAACGACGGCGGCGCGACGCTCGGCTGCGGCATGGATCCGGGTCAGCTCATCGGTCAGTACGTCGAGTACCACATCTCGATCAGCGGCCCCGACCTCGACGCCACCAACAAGCCCAAGGTGCGCGACCGCATCTACTACGTCCGCCTGCCGAAGACCTACGACGCCACCACTCCGCTGCGCGTCGTCTACCTGGGCACGGGCTGCGGCGGCACGACGCCGGCGTCGGTGATCAACCTCAACACGGCGTCGATGGAGCAGGCGATCCTCGTCGCGCCCATGCCGCTGCTCGAGTTCAACCAGTGCTTCGACGAGACGATCAACTCGGTCGAGTACCCGTTCTTCGATGCCCTGCACAAGAAGATCGAGGCGAGCTTCTGCGTCGATCCGGCGCGCCAGTTCTACGCGGGCTTCAGCACGGGCGCGTGGTTCGGCAACATGCTCGGCTGCAGGTTCCCCG
>DATAZS010000266.1:0-12362 GCA_036271915.1 Polyangia bacterium | reverse complement strand
GCCCACGGACTCACCGATGAACGACGTGCCCGCGTCGATCGGTTGCATCTCGTTCGGCGGAAAGATTTCGCCCGAATGCACCCCGTTCGAAGTCGGCATGCACGCTCCGAGCACGACGCCGACTCCGGCGACGATCCACGTGCCGAGCTTCGCAATCCCTGCCACGTTGCTAGCGCGATGGTTCCGCATGGGCTCCCGCCTGTTCGAAGTTGTTCCGAAGTGTAACGCCAAATTGCGAGTCGTCTTCCGCTGACGAAACACGTCATTTGCACATCCCTGCGACAATTCGCCGCAGAACGCCCTGTTTCCTTCCTCTAGTGCGCGCGGGGACGCGCAAATTGGTCAGATTTCTCGTCGAACCAACGACGCACTTCTGACGGGGCGTCAGACGAAGTGACGGCGCGTCCACTCGGCCATGGCGATGCCGGCGGCAACGGTCACGGGGAACGAGTGGTTGATGCCGTACATCGGGATGCCGACGACGAGATCGGCGGCGGCCACGATCTCGTCGGGCACGCCCGTCGTCTCGCTGCCGAAGAGCATGACGCAGTCCTCGGGGAGGTCGGCGTGCCACAGGTCGACGCGCGCCGCCTCCTTCTCGAACACGACGAGCGTGCGGCCCTGCGCGCGTACGTAGGCGACGAACGCCGCCTCGTCGGGCAGAGACACGATCGTCTCGTAGCGCTCCATGCCCATCGACGCGCGCTCGTAGTACGGCTCCGTGCCCACGAGGATGATCTCCCGCGCGAGGAAG
Source organism: Polyangia bacterium (assembly GCA_036271915.1). Classification (GTDB taxonomy): domain Bacteria; phylum Myxococcota_A; class Polyangia; order Fen-1088; family Fen-1088; genus DASZFV01. The sequence goes on along the minus strand of DATAZS010000266.1, from coordinate 11,608 downwards.
GAATGCGCGACGCGGATGATGGCGCCAACGTTGAACGGGTTGCGCGCGCGCAAGATCGCGACCGACAGCGGGCGGCGCAGGCCCGCGAGGCTGCCGCGGATCTCGTCGAGCGGCATCTCGAAAGGAGGGATCTTCACGGAAGGGCCGCCGTGACCGGCGGCGCGTCTGGCACCTCGCCCGAGAACGACTCGCGGATGGGCACGGGCATGAAGATCGCGATGAACACGACGACCATGAGCCAGAACAGCGCCTTGCGGCTCGCGGGCAGCGGCTGGCGCTGCACGGGCGGGTGGTTCATGCCGCCGCCCGCGCGGCGCACGAAGCCGACGAGCATGAACCACACGAGCCACGGCAGGGCCGCGACGAGCGCGACGTTGACGCCGAAGCCCTCGGTGTAGCGCGCGCCCATCTCGACGTGGACGAGGTGGCGCACCCAGACGAACACGCCCACGCCGACGACGGGCATGAGCGCGTGGAGGCGGCGCGCGAACACGTTGTAGCGGTTGCCGAAGTACGCCGTCGCGACGTGCCCACCGTCGAGCTGGCCGATGGGCAGCAGGTTGATCATTGTGATGAGCAAGCCGGCCCAGCCCGCGTACGCCGTCGGGTGCAGGTAGACGTCCTGATGTCCGTCGGGGAGCCACAGGCCCTTCGACGCGTGCTTGAGGAAGGCGTAGAGCAGCGAGTTTCCCTCGAGCTCGCCGTGCGGCACGAGCGGGCCCACGTGCGAGTGCGCGAGGCCGTAGAGGATGACGGGAATGGCGACGCACAGGCCCGCGAGGGGGCCCGCGGCGCCGATGTCGATGAGCTTCTTGCGGTCGGTCGTCGAGCGGCGCATGCCGATGACGGCGCCCATCGTGCCGAGGCCGAACCACGGCGGGAACGGGATGAAGTACGGGAGCGACGCGTCGACGCCGTGCCAGCGCGCGGCGAAGTAGTGCCCGAGCTCGTGCACGAGCAGGATGAGCATGAGCGGCACGGAGTACGACAGGCCGTCGTTGATGGGCGCGATGTCGCCGCTCGAGTGCGCGTGGATCGCGCCCGACATCGTCGTCGTGAGGAACGTCGCGAGGAACAGCGCCGCGTGCACGATGTACGGCGGCTTCTTGCGCGGCTTCGCGTCGTCTCTCGCTTCGTCTGCCAGAGCTTGCGCCTCGGGCTCGAACGCGCCCGGCCCGGGCGCGGCGCCGCCGGCGTCGCCCGCGCTCACGGGGTCCCGCTCTCGCCGCCGGACGCGCCCGTGGCCTTGTTGCGGACGACGTCGCGGAAGGCGCGCCGTCGCGGGAAGGCCGCGTCGTCGAGCAGCTCACCCACGCGCGCGAGCAGCGCGCGCGCCTCGTCGTTGACGGCGGCGGGCGTCTCGACGACGACGCGCACGTGGGCGTCGCCGCGCGGGCCGCCCGTCTCGCGCGGCAGGCCGCGTCCGCGCAGCCGGAACACCGAGCCCGCCTGCGTGGCCGGCGGGATGCGCATGCTGACGTGACCGTCGAGCAGCGGCACGTCGACCTCGGTGCCCAGCGTCGCCTCGATGGGCGACACGGGCACGTCGATCGTGAGCACGTCACCCTCGCGCCCGAACACGGCGTGCGGACGCACGCGCGCGATGACGTGCAGATCGCCCGACGGCCCGCCGCGCCGCCCGGGCGCGCCCTCGCGCGGCACGCGCTGGGTCGAGCCCACCGTCGAGCCCGCGGGGATCTTCACGCGGTAGCGGCGCTCTTTGTCGACGAGCCCCGCGCCCTCGCACGTCTTGCACGCGACGCGCGGTACCTGGCCCGTGCCGCCGCAGCCGAGGCACTCGCGGCGCCCCGTGAGGAACCCCACCTTCGATCGAATGACGCCCTCGCCGTCGCAGCGCGGGCACGGCTTCATGCCCGCGGCGCCGCCCTCGGCGCCCGAGCCGCGGCACGACTCGCAGTCCTCGGGACGCTCGAAGACGATGACCTTCTCGCAGCCGAGCGCCGCCTCCTCGAAGTCGAGCTCGAGCGTGTAGCGCAGGTCGCGCCCCGTCGTCGACCTGCGCTGCGCGACGCCGAACAGATCGCCGAAGATCGCGTTGAAGAAGTCGGTGGCGTTCGTGACGTCGGCGCTGTTGAGCCCGCCCGGCCCCGGCGCCGTGCCGAAGCGATCGTAGTGCTCGCGCTTGTCGCGATCGGACAGCACCGAGTACGCGATGGCGAGCTCCTTGAATCGCTCCTCGGCCGCCTTGTCACCCGGGTTGCGGTCCGGGTGCCACTTGAGCGCGAGCTTGCGGTACGACGCCTTGATCTCGACGTCGGTCGACTCGCGCTCGACCTGGAGGATGTCGTAATGATCGCGGGCCAGCGGCGTACCCTGACCTTTACTTCTCGGCGTCCGAGCTGGAGGCCGGTCCCGTGGACACCGACACCATCGCGGGCCGCAGCAGCTTCTCGCCGATGCGATAGCCCTTCTGCAGCTCGACGGCGACGGCGCCCGCGGGCACGTCGGCGCTCTCGACGCGAGAGATCGCCTCGTGGACGCGCGGGTCGAACACCTGCCCCCTGGACTCGAAGGCCTTCACGTCGTGGCGCTCGAGCTTCTGCTGGATCACGCGCAGCACGAGCGTCACGCCTTTGAGCACCGACTCGACGTCCTTCGCGCTCGCGTCGGTCGCGCGCTCGAGGTTGTCGGCGACGTCGAGCACGTCCCTGAGCACCTTCTCGCGCACCGTCGTCTCGGCCTCCGCCTTCAGGATCTGCGCGCGCTTCTTGAAGTTCTCGAAGTCGGCCGCGATGCGCAGCATGCGGTCCTTGGCCTCGTTGCGCTCGGCCTCGAGGGCGGCGATGCGCTCCTCGAGCGTCATGGGGCCCGTCGGCGCGGCCGCCTCGGCGGCAGGCGCCTCGGCGGGTGTCGCGGTTCCGTTCTGGTTCGTCTGATCTCGGTCGCTCATGGTCCTTTATCTACACCTCAAGCTCGTTCTAATCGCTCTCACGGCTTCGTCAACGTCTCGCCGATCATCTCGGCCGTGAAGTCCACGAGAGGTATCACACGCGAGTAGTTCATGCGCGCAGGACCAATCACGCCGATCGTGCCCAAGGGCCGCCCCTCGGCGCCGTAGGGCGAGGCGACGACCGAGACGTCCGTGAGGTCGGCCAGGTTGGCCTCGGCCCCGATGAACACGCAGATGCCGGGCGCGCCCACCGTGCGGTCGAGCAGGCGCACGAGCAGGTCCTTCTCCTCGAGCGTGCGCAGCAAGACCTTGGCGCGCTCGAGGTCGGCCTTGCCGGCCAGCAAGTTCGATTGCCCGTCGACGAAGACCTCGGCGGGCGCCTCGGCGGGGACGGCGGCCGTCGCGAGCTGCAGCGCGCGCGCCGCGACCTCGTCGTGCCGCGCGCGATCGCCCGCGATCTCGTCGATCAACCGCACGCGCAGCTGGTCGAGCGTCAGCCCCGTCACGAGCTCGTGCAGGTAGTTGTTGATGCGCTCGAGCTCGGACGAGTCGATGGCGAAGTCGATGGGCACGAGCTTGTTCTGCACCTGGCCGCTCGCCGTCTCGAGGACGGCGAGGAGCTGCCCCTCGCGCAGGCGCACGAACTCGAGGTGCTGGACCGCGTCGCTCTCGGGCCGCGGCGCCTGCACGACGACCGTGAGGTGTGACAGCTCGCGCAAAAGGCGCGTCGTGCGCTGCATGACCTCGGGCACGCCCACGCTGACGTCGCCCTGCCCGCCGAGGCGCTCGCGGATGTCGTCCTTTTCGCCGAGGCTCAGGCTGCGCACGCGGAGCAGCGTGTCGACGTAGTAGCGCAGCCCGCGCTCGGTCGGGATGCGGCCCGCCGACGTGTGCGTGTGCTTGAGGAGGCCCACCTCCTCGAGATCACCCATGACGTTGCGGACGGTGGCCGCCGACACGTCGAGGCCATAGCGCCGCGTCACGGTCTGCGAACCGACCGCCTCGCCGGTGGCCAGATACTCCGACACGACGGCGTGCAGGATTTTCTTGGCGCGGGCGCCGATATCCACACTCTTCATTTACCGCAATACGGCGGGCTGGGCCATCGTCCTTCGCGACGAGGAACGCGACGCGGCGCGCGTGCGACAATCGCTCGGCTATATTGGGCGGCCGTGATCTACCTCGACAACGCCGCCTCGACGCGGCCCGCGCCCGAGGTCCTCGCGGCCACGCGCGCCGTCGAGGACGCCTTCTTCGCGAACCCGTCGTCGGCGCACGGCCTGGGCGCGGCCGCGGCGCGCGCGCTCGAGGCGGCGCGCGGCGAGGTCGCGGCGGCGCTCGACGCCGAGGCGAGCGAGATCGTGTTCACGAGCGGCGGCACCGAGGCGAACGCGCTCGGTCTGCTGGGCGCGGCGCGGGCCGCGCGCGGGCGGCACGTCGTCGTGGGCGGCCTCGAGCACCCCGCCGTCGCGCGCACGGCGGAGCGCCTCACGTCCGACGGTTACACGGTCACGGTCGTCGCGCCCGGGCGTGACGGCGTCGTGCGCGCCGCGGACGTCGCCGCGGCGACGCGCGCCGACACGGCGGTCGTCGCGCTCATGCTCGTCAACAACGAGCTCGGGACGATCCAGCCGGTCGACGAGGTCGCGCGCGGGCTTGCCGCCGCGTTCCCCGAGGCGAAGCGGCGCCCGCACTTGCACGTCGACGCCGTGCAGGCGTTCGGCTTCCTGCGCGTGCGGCCGCGCGCGCTCGGCGCCGACACGCTCGCGCTCTCCGGCCACAAGATCCACGGACCGAAGGGCGTGGGCGCGCTGTGGGTGCGCGCGGGCGCTCGCGTCGGGCCGCTGTGGGACGGCGGCCGCCAGGAGCGCGGCCTGCGCTCGGGCACGGAGAACGTCGCGGGCAGCGTGGGCCTCGGCCGCGCCGCGGGCCTCGCCGTCGCCGCGCAGGACGCGGGCGTCGCCGCAACGATTGAACGCGAGCGCGACCGCCTCGAGCGCGCCTGCCTCGACGCCATCCCTGGCGCGCGGCTCACCGTGACGGGCGCGCCGCGCGCGCCGCACATCGCCTCGCTCGCGTTCCCGGGCTTCCCCGCCGAGCCGCTCCTGCACGCGCTCGAGGCGCGTGACGTGTACGCGTCAGCCGGCTCGGCGTGCGCCTCGAAGACGCGCGGCCCCAGCGCCGTGCTCAAGGCCATCGGCGTCGACGATCGCACGGCCGTGCTGCGCTTCTCGCTCGCGCGCACGACGGGGCCCGACGACGTCGACGCCGCCGTGGACGCGCTGCGCGGCGCCATAAACGAGATCGCCGAGATCGCGCCGCTCGCGCGCATCTCATAGTAGAAACACCGCCCGCAATGAATACGCAGTCGATCCTGCTGTGCCGCTATGGGGAGCTGTTCCTCAAGGGCGGCAACCGCAAGCGCTTCCAGAGCATGCTCGTCAACAACGTGCAGGCCGCGGTCGCGGGCCTCCCCGAGGCGCGCGTCGAGGCGCCGCACGGCCGCATCCTCGTGACCGTCGGCGCCGCCCACGCCGAGGAGGCCGCCGCGCGCGTCGCGCGCGTGTTCGGCCTCGTGTCGCTGTCGCTCGCGCGCGTCGTCGCCGCCGACGAGACGGCGATCGGCGACGCCGCCGTCGAGGTCACGCGCGCCGCGCTCGCGGGCCTGCCGCGCGCGCCTTCCGCGCAGCCCGTCTCGTTCCGCGTCAACGCCAACCGCGCCGACAAGTCGTTCCCCGTGAAGTCGGTCGAGCTCGCGAGCCGCGTCGGCGGGCGCGTCTTCGAGGCGCTCGGCCTGCCCGTCGACCTGCACACGGCCGACCTGCACATCGGCGTCGACGTCACGACGCGCGGCGCGTTCGTCTACGCGGGCACGCGCGCGGCGCCCGGCGGCTTGCCCGTGGGCGTCTCGGGCCGCGCGCTGCTCTTGCTCTCGGGCGGCATCGACTCGCCCGTCGCGGGGTGGCTCGCCGCCAAGCGCGGCCTCGCGCTCGACGCGATCTACTTCCACTCGCCGCCCTTCATCGGCGAGAAGGCCAAGGACAAGGTCGTGACGCTCGGGCGCATCCTTGCGCGCTGGGGCGCGCTGCGCACGGTGACCGTCGTGCCGTTCACCGACGCGCAGAAGCAGCTGCGCGACGCGGGCGCCGCCGATCTCTCCGTCGTCGTGTACCGCCGCATGATGATGCGCATCGCCGACGAGATCGCCGACAAGATGGGCGCGACGGCGCTCGTCACGGGCGAGAACCTGGGTCAGGTCGCGAGCCAGACCGTCGAGAACATGACGGCCATCGAGGCCGCCTGCCGCCGCGTCGTGCTGCGGCCGCTCGTGACCTACGACAAGGTCGAGACGACGGATCTCGCGCGCCGCATCGGCACCTTCGAGACGTCGATCCTGCCCTTCGAGGACTGCTGCTCGCTGTTCGTGCCGCGCCACCCCGCGACGCGGGCGCGCGTACAGGACGCCGTGAAAGTCGAATCGGGCCTCGACGTCTCGGCGATCGTCGCCGCGGCCGTCGCGGGCGCCGAGCGCATCGCCCTCACGCCGTGACTATACTTTCGCCCACAGTGACGATGTCTCCCGAAGCGCAGCTCGACGCCAAGCACGCGCGCCTGCGCGCCGCGATCGGCGGCTACGAATCGGCGCTCGTATGCTTCTCGGGCGGCGTCGACTCGACGCTCCTCCTGCGCGTCGCGCACGACGTGCTCGGCGATCGCTGCGTCGCCCTCACGACCGTCTCGGTGACGATGGCCGCGAGCGAGCGCCTCGCCGCCGTCGACCTGGCCGCCGGCATCGGCGCGCGCCTCGAGCTCGTCGAGTCGAACGAGCTCGAGCGCCCCGGCTTCGCGCAGAACCCGACGAACCGCTGCTACCACTGCAAGGCCGAGCTGCTCGAGATCGCGGCGCCGCGCGCGCGCGAGCTCGGCGTCGCGGAGATCCTGCTCGGCACGAACCTCGACGATCTGGGCGACCACCGCCCGGGACTCGCGGCCGCCGACGAGCGCGGCGCGCGCCACCCCATGGTCGACGCCGGCCTCACGAAGGCCGACGTGCGCGCGCTGTCACGCGCGCTCGGCCTGCCGACGTGGGACAAGCCGCAGCTCGCGTGCCTGTCGTCGCGCTTCCCCTACGGCACGGAGATCACCCCCGAGCGTTTGCAACGCGTCGACGGCTTCGAGGACGGCCTGCGCGCCCTCGGCTTCCGCCAGCTGCGGGTGCGCTACCACGGGGACGTCGCGCGCCTCGAGATCGAGGTCGCCGACATGCCGCGCGCGCTCGAGACGCGCGCCGAGATCGTGACGCTCGGCCGCCGCCACGGCTTCACCTTCGTCGCGCTCGACCTCGCCGGATTCACGTCCGGCTCGCTCAACCAGCTCGTGGGCCTCGGCCGCCTTCGCGGGTGAGGCGCTCGCTCGCTGACGCTCGCATCGAGCCAGCGGTTGACGGAGGCCCACGCGGCGGCGAGGGCGAGACGGTGGCTCGGCGGTGGAATTGTCGCGACCTGCGCCCCGCGGCGACTCGGGATCCCCGAAGGCTCGATGCGAGCGTAGCGAGCGAGCAATTGCCACGCCGGCTCGATGCGAGCGTCAGCGAGCGAGCAAACTCAGGATCCCGTCCAGTACCGAACCGGGCCCGTGTCGGCGTGCACGAACTCGGAGTGCGGGTAGAACCCGACGCCGCCGAGATGCAGCGACTTCACGTAGTGCTGGATCTGCGCCGTCGCGACGCCGCGGATGCGGAAGTCGACGGCGTTGCCCTCCATGTGCTGGCTGTGGCGCGCGACCTGGTGGCCCTTCTTGCGCAGCATGAGGTTGTACTTGGGTGAGCGGTAGCCGCTCACGACCTCGATGCGCTTCGCCGAGAACTTGCCGGCGACGTGCTCGAGCACGCCGATGAGGCGCGTGTCCATGTGCGTGGGCTGGTTCGTGTAGTGGTCGCGCAGGAACTGGCAGAAGCGCGCCGACAGCGTCGTCTGCGTCTGGCCCGGCAAGATCGGCAGCGCCTCGTGCGTCCAGACGTTGAACAGCGTCGTCACGGGCTCGATGCGCTCGCCCGCGTGCAGCGTCGGATCGGTGCCGAGCGCGTTCGCGCGGCGCTTGAGCGCGACCTTCGGCGTTTTCTTCTTCGCTCCATTCTTCGCCGGCGCCGCCTCCGCCGCGAGCTCGCGCGCGAGGTCGGCATCTGTCGTGTGGAAGTCGGGCCGCAGCGTCTTCTCGCGCAGCCAGATCTCCTTCTTCGACAGCTCGCGCGCAGTCCCGGGCGCGAGGTGCGCGCCGCGCGCCGCGACGAGATCGAACCCGAAGTCGGCCTGGGGCGCGAGATCGGGCGCCGCTTCTTCGACTTCGACCGACGCGTCAGCCACGCCGACGCCGACGCCGTCAGTGACGACGGCGCCAGGGGCGAGCGCGAGGACGGTCAGCAGGGCGAGCACGACTCAATTATAGCGGGTCTCGACGGGGCTCAAAGAAACCTGAGCCCGCGCCGTGCCTCGTTTGAGTGCGCGAGCGTGACCTACGGCATCTCGCAGTCGATCTCGGGCGCCGAGAGCGCGTGACACTTGAGGCACGCGCGACGGTTGCGTGACGACAGCGCGCGGCACCGCGACGTGCCCGAGAAGCCCGGGCCGTGCGGCGAGACGGACATGCCGTGCGTCGGATCGGTCGAGTGGCACGCGAGGCAGCTCTCCTCGCGGTGGCACGAGACGCACGTACGGATGTTGCGGTGGGCCGCTTCGGAGTGGCCGCTCGCCCCGCCACCGGCGTTGACCCAACCGGGCGGGTGGAAGCTCTTGAGCTGCGTGCCCGTGCCGAACGGATTGTGCGCCGGCGTGCCGGGCACGCCCCCCGAAGGATCGGCCGCGACGCCCGAGCGCTGGTGGCACCCGATGCAAAACGTCTGCGTGCGGTGGCACGACGAGCAGTCGGGCGTGTTGCGGCGCGCGTCGTTGCCGTGGAGCGACACGTAGTCCGACGGGTGGATGTCGAACGGCCGCACGGCGCCGCCGTGGCAGTCGACGCACTCGCTGCGCTTGTGGCACGTGAGGCAGTAGCCCTCGTCCTTGCCCGCCTGCGCGTGGTCGCGCGCGAACGTCAGGTCGTGCGCGTCGAAGCCGCGCAGCACGCCCGACGGCACGAGCGGCCCCGTGCCGCCCGCCGCCGCCGTCGCCGCCGTCGCGAGGTTCGTGCGCAGCCGGCCGTCGGGCTCGGTGAGGTGACACGCGCTGCAGCGGCTCGTCGACTGCTTGCCGTCGTGGCACGCGAGGCACAGCGACATCTTGGGTAGATCGAGACGCGTCGCGAGGCCCTCCGTCGCGACGTTCGTGTGGCAGGCCTCGCAGCCGACGCCGCGACCCACGTGCAGCTGATGGTTGAACTTGAGATTGGGGTTGACGACGCGCGCGCGCGGCGGCGCGGGGAACCCGGGGCGCGGCATCCAGCCCGCGGCGCCTGGCGTGCCGTCGACGAGGTGGCACGCGTCGCAGCGCGTGGCCGGCGCGCCCGCGGGCGTCGGCTTGTCGGGGTGCGCGCGATCGATCTCGTGGCACGCGCGACACGCCGCCTCGGTCGGGATGAGGTTGTCGTTGGCCGACGTCGACGAAGGCGCCGTGACGTGGCAGGTCTCGCAGCGCGCGCCTAGCTTCAGGTGCCGCGCGTGATCGAAGCGCAGCGGCAGGCTCTGCGCCGGAAAGATCAGCGGCGAGGGCGGCAACGCCGCGAACCGCGCCGCGGGCGGCTCGGGCGCGGTCCCACCGTCGGGCGTCCGCCGCGCGCCGGCGTCGGTCGGCGCCGCCGTGGCCCACCCCGCGACGCCGCCCGCGCCCGCGGCGACACCCACGACGATCGCCACCGTGATCGCGGTCTTCTTCATAGCGACGCGTCCAACTCGACGATCGCGAGACCGCGGTACTGGCTCTCATAGAACGTGCCGACGTTGTCCTCGACGAGCAGGTGCAGGCGCACGCCCTCGCCCAAACGATAACGCCCGCCCGCCTGCGCGCCGAACACGACGCCCTTGTCGGTCGCGCTCTGCTGGTCCGAGCGCCACTCGTAGCCCGTGAGCCGCCCCTCGAGCTCGACGTCGCGCGGCCGCACCTCCCAGCGCGCCGACAGATCGACGCCCGTCTTTCGTCCGCCGAACCCGCCGTCGAAGTAGCCGTCGGCGCGCACGACGCCGTGGGCGCGCCGCCACGCGAACCCCGCGCTGCCGCCGCCCGCCCAGCGCGCCGTGTCCTGCGGCTCGTCGGAGACGGCGTCGAAGTGCCGCGCGAACCCACGCGCGTACATCTTCAATCCATCGCACAGCGCGAGCTCGTAGCTGCCGCGCAGATCGCGGTACGCGCCCGCCGCGAAGACGTTCCAGATCGAGTCGCCGTCGAACGTGGGCGCGAGGTACGCCATCTCGACGCCCAGCCACTGCCGCTCCGTCGCGCGCACGCGCAGCGCCACCTGTTCGTCGTCCATCGTCGCGAGCAGCAGGTTGTAGCGCACGCCCGCCGTCAAGAACACGCGCCGCCGCCACTGCGCGCTCGCCGTCGCCGCGAGCTTCTCGTCGTCGACGCCCGTCTCGGGATCGCCGGGCGCGCGATCGGCCGTCGCCGCCCACAGGCGCCGGTACGCGAGACGCGCCGTCACGGGCAGATCGCCGTCGGCGCCGACGACGAGCGCCGCGCCTGCGAGCGGCCGCAGCTCCGAGTTCTGCGCGGGCCGCGTCGCCGGATCGCGCGAGCCCGCGCTCGTGCCGTCGAGCTCGTACATGGGCGACGACACGGGCAGGTCGCCGCGGACCTCCGTGCCGCCGAAGGCCTCGGCCGCGACGAAGCGGTTCAAGCGCACGAGCGCGTCGCCGCCGTCGAACGCGTAGAAGTCGACGAGATCGAAGTGCAGCTGCCGCCCGAGCTGGAAGTCGACGCGCCCGCCCATGCGCCGCCCGCCGACGAAGGCCCACAGCACGTCGACCTCGTTCTGCTGCAGCTCGTGGATGTCGTCGGCGCCCGTGGGCCGCGCCGTCGTGTAGCTGCCGAAGTCCGTGTCCAGGCGCATCGACGCGTCGACGTAGACGACGTTGCGCGCGTTGCGGTCCGCGTCGTCGCCGTGCCAGGCGCCGGGCTCGATGTCGGTGACGCTCACGTTGAGGATCTCCGTGAGGCGCCGCCGCGTGAGCAGCTCGCTGCCGCCGTTCGCCGCGTAGCCGCGCACCTGATAGCCCTGCCCGATCGTGCGCACGTCGATCGCGAAGTCATACGCCCAGGCCCGCGCGCCGCCCGACACCCAGACGGCGACGCCGACCAGAACGGCGCGCCCCACGCGCCTCACGTCACTGCGGCTCGACTTGGATGTCCACGCGATCGGCGGGCGGAGGCGGCGGCTTCTTGCCGCGCGTCTTGGGCACGGCGGGCGCAGGCGCGCCCACGATCGAGACCGAGGCCGGCGACAACCCCGCGTCCTCGAGCGCCGACAGCAACCGCGCGCTGCGAACGGCGTGCTGCTCGCCCGCCGAGTGGAACAGGCTCTTGAGCTCCTTGGGCGGCGGCGCCGACGACGCGCGCGAGAGGATGCGCGCCTTGGCGTTCGCCGTCTTCAGCGTCGTCGCGACGATCTTGAGCGCGGCCACGCCCGCGTCCGACACGTCGATGCCGTTCGTGTCGATGATCTTCTCGGCCGGGAAGCTCACGCCCAGCACGCCGTCCTCGACGGCGA
>DATAZS010000265.1:0-10085 GCA_036271915.1 Polyangia bacterium | reverse complement strand
AGCGTAAGTCATGGCCGACGCATCAGAGGGCGGCAAAGGCAAGCCCAAGGTCAAGAAGGTCAAAAAGAACATCCAGAGCGGCATCGCTCACATCACGGCCTCGTTCAACAACACGATCGTCACGATCACGGACGTGTCGGGGAACGTCGTCGCGTGGTCGTCGTCGGGCGTGAAGGGCTTCAAGGGCTCGCGCAAGTCGACGCCGTTCGCAGCGCAGCTCGCGGCCGAGGACGCGGCGCACAAGGCGATGGAGCACGGCATGCGCTCGATGAGCGTCTTCGTGAAGGGCCCGGGCTCGGGCCGCGAGTCGGCGCTGCGCGCGCTCGCCTCGACGGGGTTCAAGATCACGCTCATCCGTGACCTGACGCCGATCCCTCACAACGGATGCCGGCCGCCCAAGCGTCGCCGCGTCTGATTCCGACTTTTACGAACACCGCACTCCTTCTCAAAGAGCTCAATAGATGGCGAATTACTCCGGACCTGTTTGCCGCCTCTGCCGGCGCGAAGACATGAAGCTGTTCCTCAAGGGCGACCGTTGCTACACGGACAAGTGCGGCTACGAGCGTCGCGCGTACGCGCCGGGCCAGCACGGCCAGGCGCGCCGTCGCAAGCAGTCGAACTACGGTTCGCAGCTGCGTGAGAAGCAGAAGGTGAAGCGCATCTACGGCCTCGCCGAGAAGCAGTTCCGCGGGTACTACCACAAGGCGATCCGCATGAAGGGCGTCGCGGGCGAGAACCTGCTGCAGCTTCTCGAGCGCCGCCTCGACAACGTCGTTTATCGTCTGGGTTTCGCGTCGGATCACGCCGAGGCGCGCCAGCTCGTTCGCCACGGACACTTCCTCGTCAACGGGCAGAAGGTCGACGTGCCGTCGTTCCTCTGTCGCGCGAACGACACGATCGACGTTCGCGACAAGTCGAAGAAGGTCACGCGCGTCCTCGAGAGCCTGGGCGCCGTCGATCGCCGGGGCGTGCCGAAGTGGCTGGAACTGGACAAGGACAACTTCAAGGGCAAGCTCACGTCGCTTCCCGCGCGCGAGGATCTGACGATGCCGATCCGCGAGCAGCTGATTGTCGAGTTGTACTCGCGCTAACGCTGAGCTCCACTCGCGTTGTCTGAACAAGGCTTATCTCTCGCTACTCGCAGGTTGATAGGAGATCGCATGGCGACCGCTGGAATGACCTCATCTACTCCCCAGTCGAACACGTTCGTGGCGCGCAATTGGCGCGACCTCATCCGGCCGCGCAAGCTCGAGGTGGAGGCGGACAGCCTCACGCCGACGTACGGCAAGTTCACGTGCGAGCCGCTCGAGCGCGGCTTCGGCACGACGCTGGGCAACAGCCTGCGCCGCATCCTGCTGTCGTCGTTGCAGGGCTCGGCGATCACGGCCATCAAGATCGAGGGCGCGCTCCACGAGTTCACGACGATCCCGGACGTCGTCGAGGACGTCACGGACATCGTGCTGAATCTCAAAGAGGTGCTGCTCAAGTGCGTCGATTCGAAGGCGCGTGTCATTCGCATCGAGAAGGACGGCGAGGGCAAGATCACGGCGGGCGACATCATCCTCACGGACGGCATCGAGGTGCTGAACCCCGATCACCACGTCCTCACCTGCGCGAAGGGCGCGAAGCTGCGCATCGAGCTGCAGGTCGGCACGGGCCGCGGCTACGTCCCGGCCGAGCGCAACAAGAACCCGCAGATGTCGGTGGGCGTCATCGCGATCGACTCGCTGTTCTCGCCCATTCGCAAGGTCAACTTCCAGGTGACGAACGCGCGCGTCGGTCAGCAGACCGACTATGATCGCCTCGCGCTCGAGGTCTGGACGAACGGCGCCGTCAAGCCCGAGGACGCCGTGGCGTTCGCCGCGAAGATCCTCAAGGATCAGCTGTCGATCTTCATCAACTTCGAAGAGGGCGCCGAGCCCGCTCACGAGACGGTCGTCTCGGAGGAGCAGGCCAAGCTCAACGAGAACCTCTGGAAGTCGGTCGACGAGCTCGAGCTGTCGGTGCGCTCGGCGAACTGCCTCCAGAACGCCAACATTCGCTACATCGGCGAGCTCGTGCAGAAGACCGAGTCCGAGATGCTCAAGACGAAGAACTTCGGCCGCAAGTCGCTGAAGGAGATCAAAGAGATCCTCGCCGAGATGGGCCTCTCGCTCGGCATGAAGCTCGAGGGCTGGCCGGGCGACGGCCCGCCGAAGAAGGCGTAAAGGCGCTTCGCTTCGCGGAAGGGGCTTCGCCCCTCCCGCGGGCCCTCCCCAAGTCCTCCGCAAGGGGGGCCGGCCCGGCGAAGCCTGGCCTCACTGGACTTTGACTCGCTCGCTTCGCCCGCTCTGACACTGGGAAGATAGGAAAAGGAACATGCGGCATCGGGTAGCTGGACTCACTCTTTCGCGGACCTCGGCGCACCGACAGGCGCTCTTCTCGAACCTCGTCGCGGCGCTGTTGACGCACGAGAGCATTCGCACGACGGACGCGAAGGCCAAGGAAACGCGTCGTCTCGCCGAGCGGACCATTACGTGGGCCCGCCGCGTGGGTGACGTCCTCGCAAAGAAGCCGGACCGTCGCAGCACCGAGGAAGCCGCGCAGGTCGTTCACGCGATTCGCATGGCCCGTCGCGTAGTGCGTGATCGCGGCGCAGTCGTGAAGCTCTTCGATGAGCTCGCGCCGCGCTTCGCGTCGCGCCGTGGCGGCTACACACGCATCGTGAAGCTCGGCCAGCGCCCGGGCGACGCCGCGCCGATGTCGCTGCTCGAGCTCATCCCCGACGACAGCATCCCGGCCGCCAAGTCCACGGACGCGCCCGAGACGAAGGGTCGAGGGGCCGCCGCCAAGGTCCCCAAGGCCGAGGCCGCCGCCGCGACCAAGGCCCCCAAGGCGAAGGGCGACAAGAAGGCCGCCGCCTCGGAAGAGAACACGACGGCCAAGAAGCCGAAGTCGAAGTAAGAGTCGAGGTGTAGAGACGGGTGGCCTTTAGGTCACCGCCGCCACACTTCGATCTACGTTACGAAACAATCGGGAGCCAACCCCTCGGGTGTGCTCCCGATTTTCGTTTGGGTCGCGCGCGTAACGTCTGGGCGCCCGTGCCGTCTCCTGCTACAGTTTCGCTGCTGTCCTGTCGAAAGTTTTCTTGGGCCGAGGACGATGGCGTCGCCTCGCCTTCCCAAGGAGCGCTTCTCATGAACACTGGACCGGGGGCCAAAGTGGCAGATTCCCAGCAGAACGTGCGCGCATCCGAGCGGTACGACCTCGAGATCAAAGTCGACCTCGAGAGTGAGCACAATTTTTACACGGGCCTCACACAGAACATCAGCGCCGGTGGTCTCTTCATCGCGACTCACCACCTGCGGCGCATCGGCGACCGCATCACGCTGAAGTTCCAGATCCCCGGCACCGAAGGCTCGGTCGAGGTCGAGACCGAGGTGCGCTGGATTCGTGAGAACTCGGCCCTCACGCGCGCCGACGGCGCGACGGGCATGGGGGTGCGGTTCATCAACTTGTCGCCCGAGGCGACGGCCGCCATCACGAAGTTCCTGTCGAACCGCGACTCGCTCTACTACGACGACGAATGAGTGACCGGGCGTAGCGCCCGTTCGCTGTTCGAGTCTGAAGCCCAAGGTCAACCATCCCTCGTCGGGGCGGTTGACCTTTTGGCGTTCCGTGGCGTATGACGCGCGCATGGGTGAGGCGGGGCAAGTGCCGGGCGTCGGATGGCAATCGCTCGCGCTGTCGTTCGTGTCGCTGGGCGCCGTGTGCATCGTCGCCTGGGCGGCGCTGAAGCTGCTCGCGGCGCGCGGCGTGGGTAAGGCGGCAGGCGCGGTTCGCGTCGTCGCACGCTGTCCGCTCGAGCCGCGCCGGTCGGTGTACGTCATCGAGGCGGCGGGGCGGTGCTTCCTCGTGGGCGTGGGCGACGGGCCCATGTCGATGCTCGCCGAGCTCGACGCGGCGGCTGTGTCAAAGTCGGAGGCGTCGGCGCCGCCGCGCTTCGCTAACCCGGGCTTCGCCAACTCCAACTCACGTTTCGCCGACGTGCTCGCGAAGGTGATGGGACGTCCGCGGCCTGCGTCGCGGGCGCCCGGGATCGAATCCCCGTGAAGCGCGTCGCCCTCGGGCTCGTGGGCGTGGCGCTCGCGCCCGGGATCGCGGAGGCCGCAGTCGCGCACGCCGCCGTCGTCGAGAAAGGCGCGCTCGGGCTCGGCCCCGTGCCGCTGGTTTTGGCCATGGCGGCGCTGTCGCTCATTCCGTTCGCGCTGCTCATGATGACGTGCTTCGTACGCATCTCCGTCGTGCTGTCGATCCTGCGCAGCGCGATCGGCGCGCCACAGGTGCCGTCGACGCAGGTGCTCACGGGGCTGTCGCTCGTGCTCACGCTCGCCGTGATGGCGCCCACGGCCGAGCGCATGATCGTGGCCGCGTCGCCCGTCGTCTCGGCGTCGGACGTCGCGGGCGCCGATCTGTCGAACCCGCGCACGCTCGCGGCGCTCGGCACGGCGGCCGCGCGCGCCGGGGAGCCGCTGCGCGAGTTCCTGCTCAAGCACACGAGCGCGCGCGATCGCGCGACGTTCTACGCGCTCGCGCTCAAGCTGCGCACGCCCGAGGAGCGCGCGGGAGTCACGGACCGAGACCTCGCGGTCGTCGTGCCCGCCTTCGTGACGTCGGAGCTGCGGCGCGCCTTCGAGATCGGGTTCTTGCTGTTCATTCCGTTCCTCATCATCGATCTCGTGATCGCGAACCTGCTGCTCGCGCTCGGCATGCACATGCTGTCGCCGACGACCGTGTCGCTGCCGTTCAAGCTGTTGTTGTTCGTCGTCGCCGACGGTTGGGCCCTCGTCGTGCGCGGCCTCATGGAGAGCTACCTGTGAGCGGTCGGGGCCTCGAGCTCGTGCTGCGCGCGACACGCGAGGGGCTGCTCCTCGTGTTGCTGCTCTCGGCGCCGCCGCTGCTCGCGAGCATGGCGGTCGGGCTCGTCACGGGCGTCGTGCAGGCGGCGACGCAGATTCACGACCAGGCGCTCGCGTTCGTGCCCAAGCTCGTCGTCGTGCTGCTCGTGCTCGCCATGATGGGGCCCGTGCTGGGCGCGCAGCTCGTGCGCTTCACCGACGCGCTGCTCCTCGCGATCCCCACGGTTCGATAGTGGCGATCGGGATCTCGCGCGCGCTGCTGGCCGTGGGGCTCGGCGCGGCGCGCATCGTACCCGTGACGGCCGGCGTGAGCCCGTTCGGCGGCGCGCACGTGCCCGCGCCGGCGCGCCTCGCGTTCGGGCTCATGCTCGCCTGCCTCGTCGAGCCGGCGCTCGACGCCGCCGTGGCGCGCGCGGGCCTCGACCAGGCGGGCGGAGGGCTCGTCCTGCTCGTGCTCGTGCGCGAAGCGCTCGTGGGCTTCGGCGTGGGCCTCGTCGTGTCGTTCGCCTTTCGCGCCGCCGAGGCCGCGGGCCGCCTCGTCGACACCTTGCGCGGCGCCTCGATGGCCGAGGTGCTCGTGCCGACGACGGACGAGCGCTCGAGCCCCATGGGCGCGCTCTACGTGCTGCTCGCCACGCTCGTCTTCCTCGAGCTCGGCGGCGTGGCCCGCCTGCTGGAGGCGTTGCTCACGAGCTACACGGCCGTGCCGCTCGCGGGTGCGATGACGCCTGCGACGCTGCGGGCGGCCGCGTCGGTGGTCATCGTCGCGTCGGCGCGCCTCATCGAGGTCGCGCTCGCCTTCGCGGCTCCCGTCGTCGTCGCGCTGTGGCTCACGGACCTCGCGCTCGGCATGATCGCGCGCGTCGCGCCGCAGGTGCCGGTCTACTTCGTGGGGTTGCCGGCCAAGGGCCTGCTCGCCGTGGGCGTCGTGCTGCTGGGCGTGGGCGCGCTCGAGCACGCGCTCGTCGTCGATCTGCCTTCCTGGATAGAGCTCGCGCGTCGCTGGCTCGGCGCGTGGGCCTGACGGGCGCGCGCGGATCCCGATGCTAGACTGACGCCGCATGCGCCCCTCGAAGCGGCTCGCCTCACGCGCGCTCGTGCCGCTCCTTTGGGCGTGGTCGGCCGCCTCGGCGCGCGCGCAGGAGGCCGAGAGCATCGACGATCCCAAGGTCGAGCGGCGCCTGGGCACGCGCGTCGACTATGCGACCACGTCCCCCGTGGGCGACGCGCTCGCGCCGGCGGACGCCGCGCCGGTCGCCGTCATCGGGGCCCAAGCGGGGTCACCGGCGGAGCTCGTCAGGCGTGTGCCGCGGCTCATGCTCGGGTACAGGCGCTTCACGTTCGCGCACATCGGCGCGACGTCGTCCTCGGGCCCCGGGGCCGACGAGCCGTTCGACGTCGTGTCGCTCGACTTCTTCCCCGTCTCGAACACGTTCCGCTTCGGGATGTCGACGCAGTACGGGTGGCAGGAGGGGACGTTTCGGCAGAACGGCGACGTCATCCTCGCCGAGACGCTGTCGCTCGGCGTCCAGGCGGCCGGGCCCGTCGCGACGCCCTTCGTCGACGGGTATGCGGGCGCGGGGCTCATGCAGCGCACGAACGCCGGCCTCAACACGATCGCGACGCTGTATGACGAGCTGGGCATCGACGCGGGCGTCGACTTCTTCCTCGCGCCGCACTTCTTCCTGAGCGCGTCGCTCGCGTACCTGCACGCCCAGAACTGGTTCGCGAAGAGCAACCTCCTCGGCGATTTCTCCGTCGACACCTGGTCGTTCAAGCTGGGCATGGGCCTTTGACAGGGTAAAGTCGCGCCGTGGCGCGCGCGCGGGAGAACGCGACGGAAGAGCCGACGCCGCGGCGGCTCGCCGAGGCGCGGCGTCGCGGGCAGGTCGCCGTGAGCCGCGAGCTGTCGTCCGCGGCGGCGCTGGTGGCGGTCGTCGCGGTCCTCTCCGTCGAGGCGCCCACGAGCGCCGCGCGCTTCGTCGCGGCGCTGCACGCGCCGCTCGGGGCCGCCGTCGCGGGAGGCGCGCCGTCGCAGGCGTTGGGCGCTGCTGCTTCGCTGGCGTTCGGCGTGCTGGCGCCCGCGCTGCTGTCCCTCGTCGTCGTCACGGTCGTCGTCGGCCTCGCGCAGACGCGCGGGCTCGTGACGGCGCCCGCGCGCGCCGCGCTCGGGTCGGCGGACACGTGGCGGCGCCTCTTCGACGGTCGGGCCGCGCGCGCGAGCGCGTTCGGGCTGCTCTCCGTCGCGGTCGTCGCGGCCGTGGCGTGGCTCGCGCTGCGGCCGCTCGTCGGGGCCGTCGTGGGCCTGCCCGGGACGGCGGCGCCGCGCCTGCTCGCGATCTTGGGGACGACGACGAAGCGGCTCGCCGTGCGCCTCGCGCTCGCGGGGCTCGGCCTGGGAATCGTCGACGCCGTGCTCGTCGCGCGGCGCCACGGTCGGTCGCTGCGCATGACGCGCGCCGAGGTCAGGCGCGATCTCAAGGACTCCGAAGGCGACCCGGCTCACCGCGACGAACGCCGGCGGCTGCACCGCGAGCTCGCCGACGCGCGCGACCAGGGGCAGCTCGACGACGTCCGAGGCGCCGACTTCGTCGTCGAAGGCGAGGCCGCCGTCGCGCTTCGGTACGCGGCCGGCGCGGCCGCGCCCGTCGTCGTCGCCAGGGGGGCGCGGCTCGTCGCGGCGCGCATCCGGCAGCTCGCGCGCGCGGCGAACGTGCCGGTCTTCGTCGACTTCGACCTGGCGCACGCCCTCGCCGCGCTGCCCGAGGGCGCCGAGATCCCGGCGGCGCTCTACGAGGCCGTCGCCGAGATTCTGCGGGTCGTTCGAGCCCCTGCGGTCTCCCGTGGCGCCGAGGAGAACCTTGTCTAGAATGCGCGCCAAGGAGAGCCCATGTCCGAAGTGAAGCGCGCGAAGGTTCGCAAGGCCGTGTTGCCCGTCGCCGGCCTCGGGACCCGGTTCCTGCCCGTGACGAAGGCCATCCCGAAGGAGATGCTGCCCATCGTCGACGTGCCGTCGATCCAGCTCATCGTCGAGGAGTGCGTGGGCGCCGGCATCGAGGAGATCATCCTCGTGACGGCGCGGGGCAAGTCGGCGCTCGAGGACCACTTCGATCGCGCGGGCGAGCTCGAGGCGCTGCTCGAGAAGCGGGGCAAGACGGCCGACCTCGCGCTCGCGCGCAAGCCCGCGCAGCTCGCGCGCGTAATCGCCGTGCGGCAGGCCGAGGCGCGTGGCCTCGGGCACGCCGTGCTGTGCGCGCGCGAGGCCGTGGGCGACGAGCCGTTCGCCGTCGTGCTGGGCGACGATCTGCTCGACGCGCGCGTGCCGGGCGTGCGCCAGGTCGTCGACGTCTACGAGCGCTGGGGCACGGGCGTCGTCGGCCTCAAGGAGGTGCCCGCGGGCCACGAGCACATGTACGGCATCATCGAGGGCAAGAACGTCGGCGGGCGCGAGTGGAAGGTGTCGCGCATGGTCGAGAAGCCCGCGCCAGGGACGGCGCCGTCGCGCCTCGCCGCCATCGGGCGCTACGTCCTGCCCGCCGAGATCTTCGAGATCCTCGCGCAGACGGCGCCGGGGCGCGGCGGCGAGATCCAGCTCACCGACGGCCTCGCGACGTTGTGCGGGCGGAGCGGCCTGCACGGCGTCGAGATGGCGGGGCAACGCTTCGACGCGGGCGATCGTGCGGGCTACGTGCTCGCGCAGCTGCACTGGGCGCTCAAGCGCGGCGAGATCGCCGACGAGGTGCGCGCGGGCGCGAAGCGGATCCTCGAGGCGACGCCCGATCCAGAATCGGGCGCTTGAGCGCGACGTCGACGTCGCTGCTCGAGGTCGCGGTGACGCTCCCGATGCGCGGGACGTTCACGTACCGCGACCCGCGCCGCGGCGCCGCCGTGCCCGTGGGCACGCAGGTCGTCGTGCCGTTCGGGCCGCGCACGGTGACGGGCTTCGTCGTCGGGTACGCGGACACGGCCGACGAGACTACGCTGCGCGACATCGAGGAGGTCGTCGCGGGCGAGCCGGCCTTCGACGAGGCCATGGTGTCGTTCTGCCGCTGGGTCGCCGACTACTACTACGCGCCGCTCGGCGAGGTGCTGCGCGCGGCGCTGCCGCAGGGTGAGAAGGCCGACGCCGTGCGCGCGGCGCGCATCACGGATCGCGGGCGCGCCGCCGTGGGCGCGCAGCGTTCGCTGCTGGGCGAAGAGACGGGGCACCCCGTGCTCGTCGCGCTCGTGGCCGCGGGCGGCGAGCTCACGGTGCGCGCGCTCGCGCGCGTCGTCGAGCGTGGGCCCGCGCAGCTCGCGCGGCTCGTCGATCAGGGGTTGGTCGAGGTGGGAGACGAGGTGCAGACGCGCAAGGCGCCGCCCACGCAGGCCTTCGCCGTCGCCGTCGAGGGCGCGACGCTCGAACGGCTGCCCGCGCGCGCCGAGGTGAAGCGCGGCGTCTTCGCGCGCGTCGCGGCGGCGACCGACGGGCTCGGGACGTCGGAGCTGTCCGACCGCGAGCGCGCACACTTGAAGGCGCTCGTCGACGCGGGGCTCGTGCGCATCGAGAAGCGCGCCGTCGCGCGCGCGGCCGTGGCGGCGGGCGCGACCGCCACGTCGGCCTTCACGCTCACCGAGCCGCAGCGCCACGCCGTGGACGCGCTCACGGCGGCGCTCACGGCCGGCTTCGCGACGTTCGTGCTCCACGGTGTCACGGGATCGGGCAAGACGGAGGTCTACCTGCGCGTCATCGCCGAGGCCCGCGCGGCCGGGCGCGGCGCGCTCGTGCTCGTGCCCGAGATCGCGCTCACGCCGCAGCTCGCGGCGCGCTTTCGCGCGAGGTTCGGCGAGGACGTCGCCGTGCTGCACAGCGCGCTGCCGCCGGGCGAGCGGCTCGCGGCCTGGCGCCGCCTGCGCGCGGGCGAGGTCGGCATCGTCGTGGGCGCGCGCTCTGCCGTGTTCGCGCCCGTGCAGAAGCTCGGCGTCGTCGTCGTCGACGAAGAGCACGACGCGTCCTTCAAACAGGAAGAGGGCGTTCGGTACCACGGGCGCGATCTCGCCGTCGTGCGCGCGCAGCGCGCGGGCGCCATCGCGATCCTCGGCTCGGCGACGCCCGCGCTCGAGACGACCCACAACGCCGCGCGCGGTCGCTTCACGCTGCTGCCGCTGCCGGGCCGCGCGACGGCGCGTCCGCTGCCCGACGTCGAG
>DATAZS010000264.1:0-2398 GCA_036271915.1 Polyangia bacterium | reverse complement strand
CTCGGCCTCCTCGGCCTTCGCGAACCACTCCTTGGCCATCGATCGCCGCAGCGCGATCTCGTCGTCGGGGACCTCGGGGCAGGTCTCGGCGCGCGCGACGCCCAGCTGGCCCCACGCGAGGCAGAACACGGCCGTGAAGAGCAGCGCGCGCATGCCTCAGTCGAACGGGTTCGGCCGGTGATCGGAGGGGACGCCGGGCGCTTGGGCATGCCGCACGACGCGCGACTTGCCGCGCGCCTTTTCGGCGCGTGCGCGCGCCGCCGCGACGGGCTCGGGCCGCGCCTTGTCGACGGGCTTGCTCGCGCCGTCAGCCGTCGCTTCTTGCGCAGGCGGCGTCGCCGAAGGCGGCGGCGACGGCAGCGCGGCGGCGCTGGGCGCGGGAGCCGCGGGCATCGACGGCGGCGTCGGCACGGGCGGCGTGCTCTGCCACTGCGTGGGCGCCGCGGGCACGACCGCGATCGGCAACGGCGCGCGCGGGCGCGACAGCACGAACGCGCCAACGAGCACGATGAGCGCGAGCGCCGAGACGCCGCCGTACACCCAGATGCGATCGCCGCGTGTGGGCGCGTCGGTGCGCAGCTCGGTGTCTCGCCGCACGCCGCTGTCGCTGCCGGGCAGGCCCGCGCGAATCTGCGACGACGACTGGCCCTTGCGCAGCGCCACCGTGGGCCCGCGCGTCGGCAGGTCCGGCTTGATGACGGGGAAGCGCGTGCCGCTCTGCGTGCCGCCGCTGCTCTGCGGCTCGATGTCGAGGGCCGAGCTCACGGTCTTCTTCCACTGGATGAACTCGACGTCGAACAGTCCCTTGACGTAATTCGCGAGCAGCAGCGGCGAGAAGCCCTCGGCGGCGAATGCGTACCGCTCGAGCGCCATCGCCATCTCCTGCGCCGTCTGGAAGCGATCCTCGCGCCGCTTCTGCAGCGCGCGCACGATGATCTGCTCGAGCTGCGGCACGACGGGCGTGATGTCCGACGGCGGCGGGATGGGCTCGTCGACGATCGCGCGCATCGTCGCGAGCTCGGTGTCGCGCCTGAAGAGGTGGCGCCCCGTGACGGCCTCCCACAGCACGACGCCGAGCGCGAATACGTCGGCGCGCCGATCGACGTCCTCCGACGACGCCTGCTCGGGCGACATGTACTCGATCTTGCCCTTGAGGCCGCCCGGGTTCGTCTGCGACACGCGGCCGAGCGCGCGCACGATCCCGAAGTCGATCACCTTCACGGCGCCCTCGAACGACACGAGGATGTTCTGCGGCGAGACGTCGCGGTGCACGACGCCGAGCGGACGCCCCTCGGAGTCGACGAGATCGTGCGCGTACCCGAGCCCGTTCGCCGCCTGCGCGACGATGTACGCCGACAGCGCCGGCGTGAGCGGGTTCATGTCCTTCGCCGCCTTGCGCGTGATGCCCGACAGCGGCTTGCCCTGCACGAGCTCCATGACGAGGAAGTACTCGTCGCCGTCGTGGCCGACCTCGATGATGCGCACGACGTTCGGGTGATCGAGGAGCGCCGCGATGCGCGCCTCGTCGAGGAACATGCGGATGAACTCTTGGTTCGACGCGAGGTGCGGAAGGATGCGCTTCACGACGACGAGCGTGCGGTAGCCCGACAGCTCACCAGAGAGGGCGAGGTACACCTCCGCCATCCCTCCCGTCGCGAGGCGACCGATCACTTGATAGCGACCGAGGTGGCCTACGCCTTCGCCCGAGCCAGACGGGTGTTGGCCCGTGTACGAATCAGGCGCCACTGTAGCGTAAATTTCAGCAGCTTCTCCCTGCAAAATCAAGCGCCTGGCGCGTGATCAACTGAGTTGTTTGCACCTGATGGACGACGCTTCCTCACACAGTGGCACATGTACGCAGAAGCGATTGCGTGGGCCGACCGGAAGCGCATACTGCGCCCAAGCTCGCAGGGTCGAGCCGAGTCGATTCGCTTGGACACCAGCAAGAGCTCCGAACCGCCGGCGGCCACAGCCGGATCTGCACCCGCGCCCTCACCACATCCGCAATTGCACGCGCCTGCCCACGGGGCCGATCTCAGGAAGCTCGCGTTCGGCGCCCTCGGCGTCGTCTACGGCGACATCGGCACGTCGCCTCTGTACGCCCTCAAGGAGTGCGTCACGGCGCCGCACGGCGTGGCGGCGACGCACGACAACATCCTCGGCTTGCTGTCGCTCGTCTTCTGGTCGATCACGCTCGTCGTCTCCGTGAAGTACCTGCTGTTCGTCATGCGCGCCGACAACGACGGCGAGGGCGGCGTCCTCGCGCTGACCGCGCTGCTGCGCCGGCTGCTCGGCGGGACGGGCCGCCGCGCGGCGGTGATCGTCATGCTCGGACTGCTCGGCGCCTGCCTGTTCTACGGCGACAGCCTGATCACGCCCGCCATCTCGGTGCTGTCCG
>DATAZS010000263.1:0-11428 GCA_036271915.1 Polyangia bacterium | reverse complement strand
GCGCTCAACCGCGTGGCGAACCACCTGTTCCTGCCGCAGTCGACTTCGATCGATTCCGCGGTCTCGCAGACGGCGCGCGTGCTGGGCGCCTCGGGGTCGCTTCTCTTCTACTTGACGGGGGTGCTGGCCCTCATCGTGATGCTCACGGCCGTCGCGGGCCTGTTGCGGCGGGGCGAGCTGTTCCCGCGCGCGATGCGGCTGCTCGTCGGGCTCGTCGGGGTCGTGTTCTTCCTGTTGGCCGCGGGGGCCGTCGGGCTGGGTGGGCTCCCCGTCCGCTACTTCCTGCAGCTCGAGCTGTGCTTCGGGTTCCTTGCGGCGATCGTGGCGCTCTCGGCGCTCTCGGGCGGCACGCGACCGCGCGTCAAGCTGGGCGTCTTCCTGTGCGCGCTGCCGGGCGTGTTGCAGGCGATCGCGCTCGTGGGCGAGCGCGCGGGGTGGCTGACGAGCGCGGGGATCGTGTCGATCGTCGCGCACGGCGGCGAGCTGTCCCTGCTCGTGGCGTGCATCGGCGCGCCCGTGCTGTTGTCGCCGCGGCCCGCGCGCGAGCGGCCGTGGCGCCGCGCGCTCGCGGCCGCGATCGTGCTGACGTCGGCGCTCACCGTCGCGATCGCCGTCCGCTACGACCTCATCCAGGCGTCGCTGCTCTACGGCCTGCGCCTCGATTTGCCGCGCCTCGGGTCGGCGTTGGGCGTCGCCTACGTCGCGGCGTTCTTCTGCTGGACGTACGCGACGGTCCAGCTGCTCATCGACAAGGGCGGCACGCGCCTCGCGGGTTACGGCCTCGCGCTGCTCGCGATCGCGGGGTATCAGGCGGGGTCGCCCGTCGAGCTCGAGCTCGCGTTCGTGGGGCTGCTGGCCGTCGCCGTCGGCGAGCTGCGCGCCGCGCCCCACGCCATCTCAGAGGGGGCGCGCGTCGGCGCCGAAGAATGGCGCGCGTACATCAAGCGGCTCGCGACGGCGGCCGGCGACGGCACGGCGCCCGACGACGCGCGCTCGGACGCCGTCATCGTCGCCGAGGGTGAGCTCGAGGTGACGCGCATCTCCGCCCACCGCCGCGCGCTGCCGGTGTCAATGCGCCTGCTGCGCCGACGCGGCGTGCTCGTCGATCTCGAGGCGGTCGTGGGCGCGACGCCGCACGGCGGTCCCGACGCGAGCGTCGAGCGGCCGCACGTTCGGCTCGCGCGCGGCGCCGATCCGCGCGCGCGGCTCCCGCGCGTCAAGACGGGCGACGCCGTCTTCGATCTCCGCCTCATCGTGCACGGGCACGCGCCGCTCGCGGACGCCGAGCTGCGGCGGCGTCTGATGCGCGAGGCCGCGGACGGCATCGTGTCGCTCTGGCGCGGCACGGCGGCGCGCTATGCCGTCGCGGCGCGGAGCCTCGACGGCGCGACGCCCCCGCCGTTCGACGGCAAGCTCGAGGGCGACGCGCCCGTGAGCGCCGTCGTCGCCGTGCTCGATCTGCTCGCCGATCTCGTCGACGCGTCGGCGAGCGAAGCCTCGACGACCAGCTGATGCGACCAGTCGAAGCAACAGTGGCCCGTCAGGGCGCGGTGACGGGCGGCGGCGCGATGGGCGCGCCGGACGACTCGCCGCGCGCGCTGTCGGGAACGACGGCAGCCGGACCGCGATCACGCGGCGCCGAGGCCGCCTCGCTCAACTCCTTGATCTGCCGCCGCGCCGCAGGCGCGTCCGTGCCCGTCGGAGATTCGTCGAGGTAATGCTTGTACGCCTCGACGGCGCGGGCGGCCTCACCCTCGCTGCGATACGCCTCGCCCAGACCGAAGAGCGCGGGCGCGAAGTTCGGCGCGTTCGAGAGCGCCTGCTTGAAGAGACCGATGGCCGCGAGTGAGCGACGTTTGTCCATGAGCACGTACGCGGAGCCCGTCATGGCGGCCACGCCGTTCGGCTGCTCGCGCAGGGCCTCGTCGTAGAGCTTCTGCGCCTTGCCGGTCTGCCCGTTCTCCAGCGCGTGGTCGCCCTCGGCGACGAGCTGTTCGTAGCCGTGCGCGTGGGGCTCGCCCGATGCTGACGAAGGAGTCGACGCCGACGCGGCGTGCGTCGTGGTCTTTCGCTCCTCCTTCTCCGTCTCCTCCTTCTCCGTCTCCTCCTTCTTCGTCTCCTCCTTCTTCGCGGCGGCGGCCACGGGAGCCTCCGCGGGCTTTGGAGGAGGCGCCTCGGGTGCGGGCACGGCCGCCGGAGGCAGCGGCGCCGCCGCCGGAGGCGGGGGCACGGCCGCCGTCGGAGCGGCGACGGGAGCGGGCGCCGGAGCAGAAGGTGGCGGCGTGGGCGCCGCGACAGGCGCGGGCGCCGGCGCCGCGACAGGCGCGGGAGCGGGCGCGCCGCTCGCGAGGCGGAAGCCGTGCGGATCGCGAAACCCCACGTACCAGGCCGCGCCCGCGGCGCCCAAGATCACGAGGGCACCGAAGATCTTGAGGCCCGTGCGGCGCGGCTTGAGCGCGAGCGACAAATCATCGTCGGTACCGATGTCCGAATCCACGAAGCGATCGACGAGACGATCGTCGTAGCGATCGGCGTCCGAGCGCGAGCGCCGCGACGAGGCCGACGTGTTCGACAGCACGTCGTCGTCGTCGAGGTCCGGCGACATGTGCGGGCGCACGGCGCTCTGCATCCGACGCGGCGTCGCCGGCATCGTGGGCCGCCCGCCGCGCGCCGGCTCGGACCGCGCGGGCTCGGCGCCGCGCGCCGCGCCCGTCTGGCGATCGGCCTGATCGACGACGTCGAAGAACGGTCGCAGCTCCTCGACGTCACCGAGCGGGCGCCACGCGCCGCCGCGGTACGACACGCGATCGGCGCGGCTCACGCGGCGCTCGACGACCCACTTCTGCAGCGTCGTGAGATCGCGCAGCCGGTGCGTCTGCCCCTCCTCGGTCGCGAGGACCCACTCGGGTACGGCCGGAGAGGCGGAAGACGGCGCCGCGCCCACCATGCCGGGGCTCGTCTGCGGCAAACGCACGCTGGGCGCCGTGACGTCGCTGTGACCGAGGCCGCTCGGCGGCGTAGTGCTCATCGTCACCGAGCCCGCGCGCGTGACGACGAACGTGTGACCACACGTCGTACATTGAACGGAGGCGCCAGCGCCGGCGACGCTTTCGTCGTCGAGCTCGTACTCCGTCTGGCAGCGATCGCAGCGAACGTCCATCGCGAAAGCCGGCGGCACGTGCCATCCGGTCCGGAGGGACCATAGCACACGCGTGCGGGCTAAAGACTCTCGGGAAACAAAGCGTAGAGCTGCGCGGGCGGCGGCACGTAAGAGCCGGTCGCCATGAGGTTGCCGAGGTGGTCGACGCGGAAGCCGCGCTCGAACGCGCGCGCGAGCACGAGGGGCGCGGCCGACGAGCCGCGAATGACGGCCGGGCGATCGGGCAGCGCGTCGGCGACGGCGTCGACCAGATCGGCGAGCAGCGTGGGCGTGTCTGCGACGGCCGGGCCCACGATGACGCGCGTCGAGAGCGGCCGATAGAACAGGTAACCCGCGAGGGCGCCGCCGCGCTCGACGACGAAGCCGCGCCCCGTCGCGGCGAGCAGCGCGATGTCGCGGGCGCGCTCGGCCCCCGTGAGCGCGAGATCGTAGCGCCCGACGGCGTCGATGTCGGCGGGGACGAGCGCGCGCACGGCGGCTGGGCGTCGTGCCGGGGCCGTCATGCGCGGCGCGAGCAGATACGGCGCGACGTCGACGATCCGGTAACCGAGCCGCGCGTAGAGGCCGAACGAGTCCGGGTTGAAGGCGTCCTGAAACAGCCGCACGCTCGTGGCGCCGGACGCGACCCGATGAAAGTGCGCCATGAGCGCGCGGCCCACGCCGGCGCGCGCGCCCGGACGCGCGGCGAGCGGGCCGATGCTCGCGACGGCGCCGCGCGGGTGAACGAAACCGACGCCCACGATGGCGCCGGCGGCGCCCACGGTCGCGATCGCGCAGCCCTCGGGATCGAGATCGAGGTACGCGCGACAGAGCCACATCGCGCTGTCGACGTTCGGGAAGGGCGGCGTGTGGCCGCGGCGGCGATAGACGGCGGCGAAGGCCTCGAAGAGGATGGCGCTCGCGTCGTCGATGTCGCGCGGCTCGAGCCGACGCACTTCGGTCGCAGCCGCCATGGTCGCCCCATCATACCCGCACGGAGCGGCTCGCGCGCCGGTCTGCTAGCGTAGGCGCCCGCGTGACCTGCCTGTCGTCTCTATCTTGTCCATCTTGTCCATCTCGCCTAGGGCAAGCGGGCCTGAACGCCCAGGCCCCCGTCGATCTCGAAGCGCAGCCAGCGCACGAAGCCGATCGTCTCGCCGAACTGCACGTACACGCCGAAGTTGCGCATGACCTCGTACATGAATCCGTTCGAGTTGCGGACGGCGATGTCGTCGTTGTGGGACAGCTGCGCGTCGTGCTGCGACGTCGTGTCGAACGCGGCTTGGATCGTCGCGAAGAACTTCGCGTGCTCCTGCGGATCGACCCAGTAGCGGACGCCGGGCGCGACCGCGAACTCGTGCGTCCCCGTGAAGTCCTCCTCGAGGCCGAAGCGCAGATCGACGATGACGTCCCAGTGCGTGGCGAAGCCGAACGACGGCTGCACGTCGAGGAACGTGCGCAGCCGGCTCGTGCAGATTCGTTTGTTCGCCTGCCCGCAGTTGATCATCTCTTGATACGGGAAGATCGCGCGGTAGCCCGTGCCGGGCATCACGGCGAGGCCGAACTGAAGGCGGTGCGACATCGTGGGCGGCTCGAGGCGCGGGAAGCGCTTCACGGCGGCGTTGGCGTCTGGAGCCGGAGCGGCGGGCGCGGGAGCGGCCTGCGGCGCGGGGTCGGCGGCGCGCGCGGATGGGGCGAACGCGAGGGACAGCAGCGCGAGGCTCAGGCCCGACAAAAAACCACGCGCGGCTCGCATCGGAGGGGCAGTGTAGTGGAAACTCACGGCGTGGCGAAGGGGCTGCCGTCGAGCACGCGAGGGCGCGCATGAGCGATGCGCCCATGACGCGACGGGCGTTCGGCGCGCTCACGGCGGCGACGGCCGGCGGGCTGCTGCTCGGCGGCGCGCGGCCCGCGCGCGCCATCGGCGACCACGCGCTCTTTCGCTTCGGGCACATCGCACTGCCGGGGCTGCCCGATCCTCGCCCGACGGCGCTGCGCCGGCTCGCGTGGGATCTCGTGCGCCGCACGAGCCTCGTGACGGCCTCGGAGCCGACGTCGCTGCGCCTCGCCGATCCGGCGCTGTTTCGTTTTCCGTTCCTCGTGCTGTCGGGCGATCGCGGCTTCACGCTGCCGCCCGAGGCTGAGCTCGCACACCTGCGGCGGCACATCACGTACGGCGGCTTCCTGCTCATCGATTCGGCCGAGGGGCGCGCGGGCGGCGGGTTTGACGAATCGGTGCGGCGGCTGCTCGCGGCGACGCTGCCAGGCGAGCTGCCCGCGCGCGTCCCCGACGACCACGTGCTGTGGAAGTCGTTCTACGTCCTGCACGGTGGCGCCGGGCGCGTCGTCGCCGCGCCGTATGTCGAGGGCGTCGAGCGCGATCACCGCCTGGCCGTCGTCTACACGCAGAACGATCTCGAGGGCGCGCTCGCGCGTGACGGCTTCGGCCGCTGGGAGAACGAGGTCATCCCCGGCGGCGACGAGCAGCGCGAGCAGGCCTTTCGCTTCGGCGTCAACCTCGTGATGTACGCGCTCTGCCTCGACTACAAGACCGAGCAGGCGCACATCGATTACATCCTGCGCACGCGGCGGTTCTCGCGATGAACAGCCTGCTGCTGGCGCTGCCCGCGCAGTTCAACGAGTGGCACCTCACGCTGGGCGCGAGCGCGCACCTGGGCCGCCTCGGCGTCGTGCTGCTCATGACGCTCGCCGCGCTGGCCATCGCGCTGTCGGCGCTGTCGCTCATCGAGGAGCGCTTCGGGCGCGGGTGGTTGTTGTTGCTGCTGCGCGCGGCCGGTGTGCTCGCGTGCCTCGCGACGGCGCTCGAGCCCACGATCGAGCAGCGCCAGGTCGCGCACGTGCCGAACCACGTCGCCGTCGTCGTCGACACGTCGCGCTCGATGGACGTACGGCCGCCCGACGGTGGCCCCTCGCGCGCCGAGCGCGCGCACGCGCTGCTCGACAAGGCCGCGCCCACGCTCGCCGCGTGGGAGCGGGACGGCCACCGCGTCGATCTCTATTCGTTCGGCGAGGCGCTCGCGCCTGCGACGCTGGCGTCGCTCGGCGCCGCGCCCGCGGGGGACGCGACGCGCATCGGCGAGGCGCTGGGCGATCTGCGCGCGCGCTACGCGGGCCGCGATCTGGGCGGCGTCGTCATCGTCTCCGACGGCGTCGACACGGGCCGCATCGGCGAAGGGCCCCTCGACGCGACGACGCGCGCCGATCTCGCCGCCATGGACGTCCCCGTGAGCACGGTGGGCGTCGGCGAGAGCTCGCTGCGCGATCTGTCGGTGGCCGCCGTGCTGGCCGACGACTTCGCGTTCGTGCGCACGCCCGTGACGATCGAGGCCGTCATCCGCCAGACGGGCCTCGCCGATCGCCAGATCGACGTCACGCTCTCGCGCGACGGGCGCCCCATCGCGAACCGCGGCGTCGTGCTGCGCGGCGCGCACTCGGAGGCGCGCGTGTCGTTCGACTGGCTCCCCGATCATCCCGGCACGTTCGTGTTCCGCATCGCGACGCCCGTGCTGGGCGGCGAGGCGCTCACGACGAACAACGAGCAGACCTTCACGGTGAAGGTCATCCGCGATCGGATCCGCGTGCTGCACCTGTGCGGCCGCCCGTCGTGGGACGAGCGCTTCCTGCGCGCCATGCTGCGCCGCGATCCCAACGTCGACCTCGTGTCGTTCTTCATCCTGCGCACGGAGACCGACGAGCAGCCGTGGAACCGCGAGGAGCTGTCGCTCATCCCGTTCCCGACCTTCGAGATCTTCGAGGAGCAGCTGAAGTCGTTCGACCTCGTGATCTTCCAGAACTTCAACTTCGCGCCCTACGGCGTCGAGCCGTTCCTGCCGGGCGTGCGCGACTACGTCGAGAGCGGCGGCGCCATCGCCATGGTGGGTGGCGATCTGTCGTTCGGCAGCGGCGGCTACGGCCTCACGCCGCTGGCCGACGTGCTGCCCGTCGAGCTGCCGCCCACGCCGCCCGCGCTCACGGGCGCGCCCGATCCGACGGTGACGACCGACGCGTTCAAGCCGCGCCTCACGCCCGAAGGGCGCACGCACCCCGTGACGTCGTTGCTGCTCGACCCGCGCGAGAACGAGCTGCGCTGGGGCCGCCTGCCCGCGCTCGAGGGCATCAACCGCGTGCCGCGCGCGCGCGCCGGGGCGACGACGCTGCTCGCCCACCCGACGCTCAAGGGCGCCGACGGCAAGCCCGCGCCCGTGCTCGTCGTGGGTGACGCCGGCAAGGGCCGTTCGCTCGCGTTCCTCACCGACACGGGCTGGCACTGGGGTTTGCCCGCGGCGGGGGAGGGCGACGACGGCCGCGCCTTCCAGCGCTTTTGGGAGAACGCCATCCGGTGGCTCGTGCGCGATCCTGCGCTCACGCTGCTGCGCATCGAGCTCGATCGCGTCGAGTATCGGCGCAACCAGCCGCCCGTCGCGCGCGTGCGCGCCATGCACGGCGACTATTCGTCGGCGGCCAACGTGGGCGTGACGCTGGACCTGCGCGGCGCCGAGACCCCCGCCGACACCAAACCGCTGCGCTCGCTCACGGGCACGACGAACGGCGACGGCGAGGCGCAGATCGATCTCGGCGCGTTGCAACCAGGCGCGTACCGCGTCTCGGGCCACGCCACCGTCGACGGGCGCGCCGTCGCCGAGGACAAGACCTTTGTCGTGCGCGCCGAGGGCCGCGAGCTCGACGACGTCGGCGCGCGCGACAAGGTGCTGCGCGAGATCGCCCAGGTGAGCGGCGGCGACTACCGCTTCGAGGACTTCGGCCGCCCGCCCGTGCGCGCGCCGCGCGAGGTGCACGTCGGCCGCCAGCGCTCCGTCGAGCTGTGGTCGAGCCCGTTGCTGCTCATCCTCGGGATCGGGCTGCTCACGACGGAGTGGTACCTGCGCCGGCGCGCGGGCCACAGCTGACCTGGCTCAGCTCTGCGACGAGTACGCGTCGCGATCGAGCGCGCCCGTGACGGGCCGCCGCCGGCGTGGCTTGGGACGCCGCCGGCGCGAGAAGACGAAGAGGGCGCCCAGCGCGGGCAGCACGCCCGCGAGGCCGAAGGCGCTCGAGCCCACGGTGCAGCCCGCGGCGTTCGCCGTCGTCGCGTCGAGCGTCCCGACCTTCATGGGCGCCGTGATCGACACCGTCTGCTTCGTGGTATGGCCCACGCCGTCGATCGCCGTCACCGTGATCGTCTGGTGACCGCTGATGTTCGTGAGGTCCCACTGGAACGGCGGCGCGTAAGACGTCGCCTTGAGGCCGAGCGGCGCCACCTGCACCTGCACCTCGGACAGCTCGCAGTCGTCCTTGGCGTCGACGTTGAGCGTGAAGTTCTTCATGACGATCTCGCTCTGCGCCGGATCGACGATCGAGAGCGTGGGCGGAACCTTGTCGTCGACGCAGCCGAACGCCGACGGCTTGGGTCCGCCGCCCCAAGCGCCGAGGCGTTGCTTCATCAACTGATACGAGTTCTGGGTGCCGCGATCGCAGCGATCGGCGTCGATGGGCAGCGCGGCGTTCTGAAAGCCGTCGCAGTCCGAGCAGATCTGCGGGTACATCAGATCGTTGGAGGCCGTCGTGTGCTCGAGGCCCACGAGGTGCGCCTGCTCCTGCGCGATGATGACGGCCGTCTGCTTCGCGCTCTGCCCGCCGAGGAACGTGTACGAGACGCCGCCCTGCAGATCGGAGCACAAGAACGGCGCGACGCCCGCGACCTTCGAGTCGACGTTGCACCAGTCGCCGCCGCCCGACGACACGACCTCCGTGTAGAACTTGCCCGA
Source organism: Polyangia bacterium (assembly GCA_036271915.1). Taxonomy (GTDB): domain Bacteria; phylum Myxococcota_A; class Polyangia; order Fen-1088; family Fen-1088; genus DASZFV01. Next base: position 2,503 of record DATAZS010000263.1, on the reverse strand, counting down.
CGTGGGCCGCGTCAGCGTGAAGATGATGTTCATGTCGGCGTACCACTTGTCGAGGTACGCCTGGATCTGACGCTGGCACTCGACGAGCGTGGACGCGAACGTGCAGTCGAACTTCGGCGGCGTGCCCTGGCAGGCGTTGTACTGGGTCGTCGGGAGATCTTTGCCGGTCGCGTAGAAGAGGTAGAAGACGTTGGGCTCGGTCGCCGTCGTCGTGCTGCCCGATCCGGTCGTGCCTCCCGTTCCGGTCGAGAGCGCCGACTGCGTGTGCTCGACGCCCGTGGGCATCTCCATGAGGTCGCCCGACATCGATCCGGCCTTCGTGGGATCGGCGAGCGCCTGCGTCTCGGGATCGATCTGCGGACCGACGCCCGAGGGCTGCCACTCCTCGCCGCCACAGCCGAGCGCGAGTGAGCCGAGGCCGACCACCAATGCGACGAGCCCCGTCGTCGCGGGACGCTTCGCTCCGGGGTGGTTCCTGGCCTTCAACGGTCACTCCTCGAACCGCGACTCGCGGTTGGCTATGCGCGCCGACCTATGGCAGGGTCTGCAGTCTGAACATCGGCAGGGCGCCCCCTTTCTTGACGGGTGTAAACGTCCCCGACCACGCAAACAGCAACTCCGATCGAGGCCAAACGGCACATGGCAGCATCCGACACCTTCGTGACCGAGCTTGACGCGAAGAACCAGACGTCTATTCAGCGCGTCATCGAGGCGCTCGGCGCGGGTATCGTCAAAGAAGGCTTCGAGGTCACGGACATTCTGCGGCTCGTCATCAAGACGACGATCGAGGCGGCCGAGGTCGCGGCGCTGTGGGTGAGCGACTGCGAGGATCTCGAGATGAAGCTGTCGCTCGCCGAGCAGTGCGGCGACGGCGCGAAGCAGTGCCGCCAGGTGACGGCGCGCCTCGTCGCGCTGGGCCAGGAGGCCTACGATCCGCGCCACGGCGGCTATTCGAAGCTGTTCGCGTTCCTGCGCTCGCTGCAGACGGCCGAGGAGCGCTCGGCCGCCGGCTACGTCACGGCGAAGGCGCTCTCGATGGCGCGACTCACGGCGCTCGCGGCCGTGTGCCGCGACAAAGGCGACGTCGAGACGGCGGCCTTGCTGGCCGACGATCTGCTGTCCCAGGAGCGGCGCTACTACGAGGAAGGCAAGGGCATGCTCGCGGCGGTCGCGCTCAATGAAGAGAGCCAGGCGCGCGGGCGACGCTCGGCTTACCGCACGCTCGAGCTCGCGACCGAGGCGACCGAGCCGCTGCAGCTGCGCAAGCTGCTGCCCAAAAAGCGCTGAGCTCCGGCGCTCGTCGTCCGGACTGCGTGCGCGGCGGGCCACTGCTGATATAGTGGTTCGCCGATGCAGTCCGAGGGGGGAGCGCTGACGTACCCCTCGCAGTTCGGCCGCTACGCGCTGCTCGAGCGCCTCGCCGTGGGCGGCATGGCCGAGGTCTTCCGCGCGAAGATCAGCTCGTCGCACGGGTTCGAGAAGATCCTCGTCATCAAGCGCATCCTGCCGCACCTCGCGGCCGACGCGACGTTCGTGTCGATGTTCATCGACGAGGCGAAGCTCACGGCGCAGCTCACGCACCCGAAGATCGTCCAGATCCTCGACTTCGGCGACGTCGGTGGCCAGTACTTCATCGCGCTCGAGTTCGTGGACGGCTCGGACGCGCTGGGCCTGCTGCGCACGTGCGCGCAGAAGCGCCTGCACATCCCACGGCACCTCGCGCTCTTCATCATCAATGAGATGCTCGAGGCGCTCGACTACGCGCACAACGCGCGCGACATGGACGGCAAGCTCATGCACATCGTGCATCGGGACATCTCGCCGTCGAACATCTTCCTGTCGAAGCGCGGCGACGTGAAGCTGGGCGACTTCGGCATCGCGCACGCGCAGCGCCGCGAGTCGAAGACGCAGGCGGGCACGCTCAAGGGCAAGTACGGGTACATGTCGCCCGAGCAGGTCGTGGGGCAGCCCGTCGATGGGCGCAGCGATCTGTTCGCGCTCGGCGTCGTGCTCGCCGAGATGCTCATGGGCCGGCGGCTGTTCACGGCGCCCAACGATCTCGACGTGCTGCTCATGGTGCGCGACGCGCGCATCGAGCGGCTCGGCAAGTACTGCCGTGATCTGCCGCCCGCGCTCGAGCGCATCGTGCGACGCGCGCTGCACAAGGATCCGGGCGAGCGGTTCCCCACGGCGGCGGCGTTCCGCGACGCGCTCGGCGACTATCTCTACGAGTCGGGGCAGCGCGTGGGTCCGCCCGATCTGCGCGCGTTCCTGGGCGACCTCGCCGACGGCGGCCCCGAGGCGAACGAGCGGCTCGCGCAGCAGGCGCGCAAGCTCGCCGACGCCGACGCGAAGGCGGCGCCCGTCGCGCCACGCAAGTCGTCTCGCTCGGGGCTCGGTGTCGCGCCCCTGACGGGCGACGGCGCCGTGCGCGCGCCGCTCGACATCATGACGACCGAGCGGACGTCTGATGAGCCTCCCGAAGCGGCTTCGCCGGCCCGGC